>JAISTS010000080.1 GCA_031272455.1 Tannerella sp.
GTCGTTATCAATTGCAGGGAACAGTTGCAGCATCACCGGCATAAAAACGAAAGTCGAGATGTTCATTGTAACAATGTTCATCAGCAGGTCGCGCGTTTTGACCGGTCGCACCCTACCGGCAGCAATTTCCGCGTTAAGAGACTTTTCGAGCATATTGTAAATTCTTGATATTTTGGGCATAACGATATTAGCCACCAATTCAAGATTAGACTTCTTCGACACAATTTCGTGCAGCACGAAATGCGGCAGTCGCGGGTTCTCAGCCACGAAGTCGAACTGGCATTCGATGAAAGGCCTCAACATTTCCGAAAACGGCAGCCCCCTGCTTTCGATACCCTCAAAACTCTCCGACAGCGCCTGCACCTTCTTCTGAAAAATCATCTCGAACAGTTTCTCTTTCTTCCTGAAATAATAGTGCAGCAAAGGGTGACTGACCCCCGCTCGCCGAGCAATACCCATCGTCTTAGCGTTGGCATATCCCTTTTCAAGGAACTCGGCTTCCGCTGCATCCAGTATCAACTGTTCTGTATTTAAATCACTGTTAATCATATCGTTACCTTGTAGTTTACAGTTCTGTTTGACAATTTTGTCAGGGCAAAGGTAAGCATTATTCTTATATTGCTACCGCCTTTAACAATATTTAAGTTTATTTAAGATTTCAGGAGTAAGTCATTCGTACTCGTAAGCTCTCGTTTCATAAAAATGTAAGGGCGAGCCGTCTTCATTGATCGTACTCGACAGTCCGGGCATATCGGTTATTGTTTTAACGAGATTGCCGTTCAAGTCATAAATTCGTTTTTTGTCTGACAGGAAATAATTACCGCTGCCATGCGTAACCGAATAATAGAGAAGTCCGTCTTTATAAAAATGTTTTGTTATCACGGGCGCAGACTCGTCGCCCGGCACCGACAACCGTTCTATAATCATCTCATTATCAGAATTATACTCGTATTCAATAATGTAGTAAGCATCACCACCAATATAATCGTAAAATTCAAGGTGTTCCGACTTGACAAGTTTTCCTGTTTCGTCATAAATATATGATATAGTGGAACTTACTGCGCTCGTTTCGACATACTTTGTTTCTTCCTTCGTTTTGTTGCCAACATCATCATAAGAATAAATTATAACACTGATAATTTGGTCATTATCATATCTTGATATACTTGATAATAAGCCTTTTGCATCATATTCGTAAAGCAAGAAGATTCCCGACGTCGAATACAATATCTTTGAAATTCTCCCCAAGTTATCATATTGATACTCACTTGATAACGAATATGTCCCGTCAGAACGGACCCGATATTCGCGTTTTAATTTGCTGTTTCGCGGATACAAAACATCCTTCGTAAGATACACGGACTCGTCCCAGTCCGTTGAGACCGATGTCGTCGGTTCATCATTGACATAATTTGTTGACTCCGATGCCGGTTCATTATCACCGCTGCAAGCCGTCGCAGCCAATAAGCCCATAATGGCTAATCCTAAAATCCATTGCCGTTTCATTGTCTTAATATTTAAAATTTTTACAAAAATAATTAACGGCTAACAGCTAACCAAATTTTCAGCGTTAAAAATTGTTTAATTGTTCGCGCGTAGATTTTTCCGAAGACAAAGAAGTCGCGTTTGCAGATTTTTCACTATCTTTGCGCCCTGTTTTGTGAAAGAAAAATATTGACAGATGAATATCTCATATAATTGGCTGAAAGAATACCTTTCGTTTGATTTGCAGCCTGCCGAAGTGGCAGCGGCGCTGACATCTATTGGTCTGGAAACGGGCAAAGTGGAAGAAGTTGAAACCGTCAAAGGCGGTTTGGAAGGGCTTGTAGTGGGCGAAGTGCTGACATGCATAGACCATCCCGACTCCGACCATCTGCATCTGACAACTGTCAACGTTGGCTCGGACGAGCCTTTGCAAATAGTTTGCGGCGCCCCGAATGTCGCTGCCGGACAGAAAGTTATAGTCGCCCTTGTCGGCACAACGCTGTATCACGACGACGAAAAATTCACTATCAAACGCAGCAAAATCCGTGGACAGGAGTCGTGCGGAATGATTTGTGCCGAAGACGAAATTGGCATCGGAACAGACCATTCAGGAATCATCGTTCTGCCTGCAAATACGCCTGTAGGTATGTCTGCAAAGGATTATTACCATATCGAAAACGATTATGTGCTCGAAGTTGACATCACGCCAAATCGTGTGGATGCGACCTCGCACTTTGGTGTGGCACGCGATCTGGCTGCTTATCTCACGCAGGCGGGGCGTCCGGCGCAGCTGCATCGCCCTTCGACCGACGCTTTTTCGACGGATGAAACGGCTGATGCCATCACGGTCGAGGTCGTCAATCCCGAAGCATGTCCGCGCTATTCGGGCGTAACCATCCGCGGCGTTGAGGTCAAGGAAAGCCCCGATTGGCTGAAAAATCGCCTGTGTGCCATAGGATTACGTCCTATAAATAATGTAGTTGACATAACAAACTTCATTCTTCACGAGCTTGGGCAGCCGCTTCACGCTTTCGACGCAGCAAAAATCAAAGGCGGCAAGGTGATTGTCCGCACTATGCCCGAAGGCACAAAATTCGTAACTCTCGACGGCGTGGAACGGACGTTAAGCGCTCAAGATCTGATGATTTGCAACACCGTAGATGCTATGTGTATAGGCGGCGTTTTCGGAGGTCTCGAATCGGGTGTAACGGAGCAGACCACCGACGTTTTTCTCGAATCGGCGTGTTTTCATCCGACTTGGATACGCAAAACGGCGCGGCGTTTCGGGCTTAATACCGACGCATCGTTCCGTTTCGAGCGCGGATTAGACCCCAATCAGACAATTTATGTGCTCAAACGCGCCGCCCTGCTCATTCGCGAGGTAGCAGGAGGAACTATTGTCGGCAAGATTCAGGACGTCTATCCCGAAGAAATGAAGCCTTTTGAAGTTGAGGTTACTTATCGCAAAATCAACGACTTAACCGGCGCAGTCATACCACTCGAAACGATAAAAAACATACTCCGCTCGCTCGAAATCGAAATTGCAGCCGAGACCGACGAGGGGCTGTCGCTGCGCGTGCCCGTCTATCGTTACGACGTCCGTCGCGATGTGGATGTGATTGAGGACATACTTCGCATTTACGGCTATAATAACGTGAAAATCAACGAACAACTGCGATCTACGCTGAGCTATCGCACTGCCACCGACCGCAGCTATCAACTCGAAAATCTGATTTCCGAACAGCTTTGCGGCGCCGGATTTAATGAGATTATAAACAACTCGCTTGTGCCACTCGCTAATTATGAGGAACTTACGACATACAAACAACAGAACAGCGTCGTTCTCGAAAATCCTTTGAGCGCCGACTATAACGCTATGCGTCAAACGCTGCTGTTCGGCGGTCTGCAAACGATTGCACATAATATCAATCATAAAATCAAGAACTTACGCCTTTTTGAGTTTGGTGCGTGCTATTCGCTGACCGAAGCTGATGCCGATGCCGACCCGCTGGCGAAATTTCGCGAGACCTACCGCCTCGGTATCTGGCTGTGCGGCAACAGGATAGAAAACAACTGGGCGCACCCAAACGAAGCGACTTCGGTTTATGAGCTTAAAGCCTACGTAATGAATGTCTTAGCTCGGCTTGGCATAGCGGATAAAATCGTTATGCAGCCTGTCGCAAACGATATTTTCAGTACCGGTGTTGAACTGCAAACTGCTTCGGGCAAAAAGTTGGGAACGTATGGTGTAGTTCACCATAAACTACTGAAACATAACGATATAGACAGCGAGGTTTATTTTGCCGAACTCGAATGGAACGCCTTGTTGCGCGAGACGCGGAAAAACAAAATTACAGCTGCCGATTTGGCGCGCTTCCCCGAAGTGAAACGCGACTTGGCGCTGCTCGTTGACAAAAATACGCCTTACGAAGCTATCGAAAAAACAGCCCGCGAAAGTGAACGCAAACTGCTTAAACACATCACTTTGTTTGATGTTTACGAAGGCAAAAACCTGCCCGAAGGCAAGAAATCGTATGCCGTCAGCTTCTATCTTCAAGACGAAAGCAAAACCCTGACTGACAAGCAAATAGATGCCATTATGCAGAAAATCCGTAACAGTCTGGAAGAAAAATTGGGAGCACAATTAAGGTAAATAATTAATAATTAACTATATAAAATGGGAAGAGCATTTGAATACAGAAAAGCAAGAAAGCTGAAACGCTGGGGAAATATGGCTCGCGTTTTTACAAAATTAGGTAAGGAAATCACCATAGCTGCAAAAGCCGGAGGTCCTGACCCTGAGACAAATCCGCGCCTGCGCATACTTATGCAGACCGCGAAAAAAGAAAATATGCCTAAAGACAATGTCGAAAGGGCGATAAAGAAAGCCACCTCGAAGGATTTCACTGATTACAAGGAAGTTAACTACGAGGGCTACGGACCTTTTGGCATAGCTATCTTCGTCGAGACGGCGACAGACAACACTACGCGCACCGTCGCCAACATCCGCAGCTATTTTAACAAACACGGCGGCTCGCTTGGCACGACCGGCTCACTTGAGTTCCTCTTCGACCATAAGTGCGTCTTTCACATTGCCCGCAAAGACGATGTGTCGCTCGAAGACCTTGAGCTTGAACTCATTGACTACGGCGTAGATGAGGTCGATGAAGACGAAGGCGAAATAGTCATTTACGGCGAATTTTCACAGAACTCCGCAATACAGAACTATCTGGAAGACAATGGCTTCGAGATAACGTCAAGCGAATTTGTCCGTATCCCGAACGACCAAAAAGACGTTACACCGGAACAGCGCGAAACGATCGACAAGCTGATAGAAAAAATCGAAGAGGACGAAGACGTGCAAAACGTGTTCCACAATATGCGCGAGGCAGATGAGGATTAAGTCCGTCTTGAACGCTTGATCTTCAGCGTCTTATAAACACTTTTTCTGTCGCCGCCTTACTGCCGTCCGCCACTTTTACAAGGTAAATCCCATCGGCAAGGGCGCTGACATCAATCGTTGCGCTCACATTTGAGGTTTTCTGCGTCAGGAATTGGCGCCCGTTCACATCATAAACGGTAACCGTTTCGCCACCAGACAAACCGCTCAGTTTCAGGCTTCCGTCGATATAGTTTACGTTAAGTGCGCTTGCAACCGGCGCATCAATACGCTCGTTATCAACCCAATACGGACTGCGATACAGTTGAGCAAAGGCAAGCCATACGGTACTTGCCAGCGACACTCGATGGTCGTAATACCATGGCACGTATGAAATATCACCGTTTTCGTTAACGATTATTGTCTCAAATCCGGTTGTAAGGCTGTCTTTCGCCGCCGCACAAATGCTTCCATCTTCTTCTGCTGCGGCGTTCAGATTTTGCATTATTCGCTCATAATCAGCTGTTTTACCAAGTTGTAAAGCTACGACTGCCATTTGAGCTGTGCCTTCTCGCCACCAGTTAGTCGGGTCGGTGTCGGTATCGTTGTACTCATACTTATAGTCGCCTCGCGCAAACGTCTTACTTGCAAACTCATACACCTTGCCGGAGTTCCATTTTCCCGTTATCTCACCGTCGTTAATCAAGGTCAGAATACCCCAGGTGTGCGCATCCAAAGCGCGATTCGACTTATTGATTGTCAGACCATCATTAGTCGTCCCAACCCAGAAACAGCCATCTTCGTACATCGACAGCACAAAATCGCGGGCTTTTTTCGCTTCGCCAAGATATTTTGCCGCCAGCGCAATATCAGCAGGGTCATTTCCCTTTTTCAGCTCATTAGCAAGGTGTTTGAACGCAGCGTATATGTCCTCATTATGCTCACATGACTTATACGTGAGCTTGGTTTTGTCTAAACCCTCAATTCCGCCTGTAAATCCGCCCGCAGCATCGTTTGAGCCAAAATTATAGATAATCTGTTCGGCGAGCAACTTGGCAGTGTTGAGAAAACGTGTGGCGTCGGTCTTTTCGTAAACAGTGAGCAAAGCCTCTATCGTCCAAGCCATTACGCCTGCATTCAGCGAAGATGCATACAAATCGGGAACAGGATAGCCCGGCAGCCGCGCAAACATCGAGCCTTTGGGCGAATACCATCCGGGAAACGAAAGCGGATAGCCATTGACATAGCCGTTACGGATTATTCCGGACTGATATTCAGAGTCGTTATCTACGCAAAATTCAAGCGCATTCGCAATTTGCACAGCATAATTAACATGTCCTGTTTGCGCAAGCAGGATGGCAAGTATCGCATTATCATATACATAGCTAATGTTATTGATCACGCTTCGCTCGTCGTCAAGCGGCAGCGGGGCATACGAGCGCAGGAAAAGCGGGTCGTTGCGCTCGAAGTCGAAATGGAAAATGATGTCGTCAAGATAAAATTCCACATTCGCCAAGCCGTGATTTTCCGGTTCGGACGTAACCCAGGCAAAACCGCAAGCTATACGTGATAAATCTTTGCCTTTCAGGTCGATAGTATATTCTTTCCAATCCGATGTCAGAGTGATAAAACCGTTGTTGTCGGTGGTCAGAAACACCTCGTCGCTGTCGTGGTAAGGCGCCGATGTGCCGCCCAAGCCGCCGAAATAAAATTTTACGCTTTCTTTGCCTGTTGCACCTTTTGCTTTGAAAGTCAACTTGGTAGCACCGGTGAGATCAAAACCTGTGTCGTGGTCGCCAAAGTCGAGCGTCGGCTCTGTATCCCCTTTCGCCATATAACCGGTTATAAACGAATAGCCGTTCCAGTCGCTCGACGTCATCTTATACGTTACGTGGATACACGACACGCCGTAGGGCGAAGGCGACATCTCGTCCATCACGGGATAATTCTTTCCGGATGTGTTCATTAATGCTCTCTGTGTGAAGAGATTACTCCCGTCGCCATAATCGCGGAATACGACCATTTGCTTGTTTGCGGCACTGATTTGTCGCATCAGATAGTCGAGCGCGGACGAATTGCCGATTCTAAGCTCCATCCCTGCTCTACTCGAACCGGGAATAGCTTGGGAAAAACTTAATACATAGACCGTTACAAGACATACGGTCATTCCGATAATCCTATAAAAATTCCTTCCTTCCATAATATTTGTCTTAATAGTTTTCAGCGGATAAAATTACAAAATTATTTTCGGAACGAGACGATTTTTTACCGTAAATTCTTTGTTTTAGGATAAAATTAGTTTTCAACTGCAATTTTGGCACATCTTTATCCTGTTTTGACATATTCGATTCAGGCTTTTATGCCAAAATGACTGATTTATGCACATTCTTGGGTTTGGTACGATTTATGCAGTATTCGAGACGTATTGAAAAATAATTTTTTTTGAAATGTTTAATTTTTAAAATAGGAGGATAATATTATGATGCCTGTAAGAAGAACAAACTGGTTACCGGGGATTTTCAACGATTTCTTCGGAAATGAATGGGTCGAGAGCAAGAGAGTTTCTTCACCCGCAGTGAACATTATCGAGAACGAGAAGGAGTACAAGGTCGAAGTTGCCGCTCCGGGTTTGACTAAAGATGATTTTCGCATTGACATTCACGACGATGATATGCTGACTATCAGCGTAGAAAAGAAGTCGGAAAAGAGCGATGAAGGCAAGAATAACAAATACTTGCGCCGCGAATTTTCGTACAGCAGTTTCCGCCAAAGCATGATTCTGCCCGACGATGTTGACCGCGAAAGCATCAAAGCCAAAATGGAAGACGGCATTCTGTCGATTGAAATTCCGAAAATCGTCAAGGTAGAACAACCCAATCCGACAAAAAGGATTGAAATACAGTAAATTGGATAATAATAGTTTGTTTGTAAACACCAAAACCCGCAGAGCTTTACCGGCGCTCTGCGGGTTTCTTTTTGCCCGCCGCTGACAGCAATTGAAAAAAATTTACATTTTTTTAATTAAGTTTTTCGATTGTTTAGCATTTAGTTCAGGAATAATAACTACTTTTGTGCGCAAAATCATTCAAAGTGTGCAATTTTTATGGAGATAACAGTTTCAAAAACGAGGGATGTGCTTGTCGATGTTGCGAGGCAACTCTTTGCACGTCTGGGCTTTGACAATACGACGATGAACGATATTGCGCAGGAGTCGAAAAAAGGCAGGCGCACGATTTACACGTATTTCAAGAGCAAAGATGACATCTGGGGCGCAGTGATTGAGTCGGAAATCGGCAATTTGCAGAAGGTTCTCGCTGAAATCGCTGCCAAAGACCTGCCGCCCGACGAGAAACTTATTACATATATATATGCACGTCTCGACGCAGTAAAAAATCTCGTGCTGCGCAATGGCACTCTCAAAGCGTTGTTTTTCAGAGATTTATGGCGCGTAGAAGCAGCCCGCAAGAAATTCAATCGCAACGAGATCGCCTTTCTGCGAGACATACTCGACAGCGGCGTGAAAGCGGGAATTTTCGACGTGGAAGATACGAACACTATGGCGTTGATTATCCATCACGCGCTCAAGGGTTTGGAAGTGCCGTATATTCGCGGGAAAATAGCTGACACCGAAAATGCGCGGCTCAACATAAAACGAGATGTAATGAGAATAATATTTAATGGCATAAAAATCAAGTAGATATGTTCATAAACGCAACAGGTTACCATATTCCCGAAGGTCGTTTGGATAACGATTACTTCCTGAATGTCAACGGTTTGACGAGCGACTGGATATTGCAGCGCACCGGCATCTCGACCCGTTCAATTGCCAAGCCGGAAGAGAACATCAACACGATGAGCGTCAAAGCCGTCAACAATGCCCTGCCCTCGCTTCCCTACGACATCAGAGAGGTCGATTTGATTATATCGGCAACGTATTCGCCTTACGACACGGTGGGCACGGCGGCACACGTCGTTCAACGTGAGTTTGAAATCGCTGACACAAAAGCATTTATGCTGTCGTCGGCATGTTCGTCGTTTGTCAATGCGCTCGAAGTGGTCGAAGGCTATTTCGCTATGGGCAAGGCTGAAAAAGCCCTTATACTCGGAGGCGACAAAAACACGGCATATTCAAATGCCGACGACCCAAAAACGGGACATCTATGGGGCGACGCGGCAGTAGCATTTTTCCTGTCGAAAAAGCCTTATACTCAGCGTGATGCGCAAATACTTGAGATTTATACGCGAGCGCTTGGATGCGAAGGCAAAGGTCCTGAAAGCGTACAGCTCAGACCGCGACACGGCGGCATACGTATGCCTGAAGGACGCGAAGTATTCGCAAAAGCCTGTACGATTATGCCGCAAAATATGCTGCGACTGCTCGAAAATAACGGCTATTCGCTCGACGACCTGTCGTATTTCATTGCTCATCAGGCAAATATGCGTATTTTGAAAAATATTGCCGAACAGCTTCAGATACCCGAAGAAAAAATACTTCATAACATTGGCGAACTCGGCAACACCGGCTCATCGAGTTGCGCACTCGTTTATGCCCAGAACAAAGCGCGTTTCAAACGAGGCAACCTGATATGTCTCAGCGTCTTCGGCGGCGGCTACTCTGCAGGATCCTGTTTGATTAAAATGTAAATTATTTTATTAAATATATAAACTATGAAATTATTGGAAGGAAAAACAGCACTGATTACAGGTGCAGCACGCGGAATAGGCAAGGCAGTAGCCTTGAAATTTGCGTCCGAAGGGGCGAATATAGCATTTACCGATCTCGTGATTGACGAAACGGGACAGGCAACTGAAACTGAGCTTATTGCCCTCGGAGTGAAAGCAAAAGGTTACGCCTCGAATGCGGCAAATTTTGAAGAAGCGCACAAAGTCGTCGAACAAATCGTTAGCGACTTCGGACGCATTGATATTCTGGTGAATAACGCCGGAATAACACGCGACGGACTGATGATGCGAATGAGCGAGCAGCAATGGGATATGGTTATCAACGTCAATCTGAAATCGGCGTTCAACTTTATCCACGCCATAACTCCGGTTATGATGCGGCAGAAAAGCGGCAGTATAATCAATATGGCATCGGTCGTCGGTGTGTCGGGCAACGCGGGACAGGCAAACTATTCAGCCTCGAAAGCCGGTATGATAGGACTTGCCAAGTCTATAGCCAAAGAGCTGGGTTCGAGAGGAATACGCGCCAATGCCATCGCTCCGGGCTTTATCATCACCGATATGACCGCCGCCCTGTCGGACGAAGTTCGCGCAGAATGGGCGAAACAAATACCGCTGCGACGTGGCGGTACGCCCGAAGACGTAGCCAACGTCGCAACATTCCTTGCTTCCGACCTCTCGTCGTACGTAACCGGACAGGTTATTCACGTCTGCGGCGGAATGAATATGTGAGAATCATTTGCGGATCCGAAAAAAATTCTTACCTTTGCGGCGCGAATTTGACCGGCAACGGCGCGTCGCAAACTTACAGGAGAGATGGCAGAGTGGTCGATCGCGGCGGTCTTGAAAACCGTTGTACTGAAAGGTACCGGGGGTTCGAATCCCTCTCTCTCCGCATCCAGCAACTGATTTTCAGCTATTTAAACAGCTTTGGCGCAAATTCCGACAGATAAATCCGCCAGTTTTTCCAGATATGTCCTTCGCCGGTTTCGTAATACTCATATTTATAGCCTGCCGCGTCTAATTGTTTGCGGTAGTCCGTATTTGCCTGATACAGGAAATCGGTGTTGCCTATCGCTATCCAGTAGAGTTTCGGTTTTTTCGCAAACTGCGTTTTCAGCTTTTCGTCTCCGTTTTGATACACTTCGGACGTAACGCCTTCACGAGCCATTATAGCCGCCGAGAACGGTCCCACATAATCGAACATATCGGGATACTGCCGCGAGATATGGATGGAATGAAAACCGCCCATCGACAAACCGGCAATAGCGCGGTGCGCCTTGTCTGCTTTTACGCGGTAATGGCTTTCAATGTACTTCACTATTTCGGGAAAACTCTCCTCGTAGGCGCCGTCCATCCGTGTTTCGTTCATAAACGAGGGCTTGTACATCCCGCGCGGCGATTCGCCCGGCGCGGCTTGCTGACCGGCATTGCCGTTGGGCATTACCACGAGCATTGGCTTCGCTTTGCCCTGCGCAATCAGATTGTCAAGGATTTGCGTTGCCCGTCCGAGTTCCGACCACGCATTTTCGTCGCCGCCCGCGCCATGCAGGAGGTAGAGGACGGGATACGATTCTTTGCCCGTTTCATAGCCCGCGGGCGTGTAAACGGTCAATCGTCTGTCTATTTTCAGATGATCGCTGTGATACCAGCATTTTGCGACCGTTCCGTGCGGCACGTCGTTGACCTTGTAGAGGTCGGCGCGACCTCCTCCGATAATGAAGATGCTCGTTACAGAAGCAATATCCCGAATCA
>JAISTS010000077.1 GCA_031272455.1 Tannerella sp.
ATTTTCTGTATTGTCTTAAATTCATTGTACCACGATTGAATAACAGCACGGTAAAACTCTGTTTCATACAGTTTGCCCGCCGTTAAATCGGTATTCAGTTGCTTATTGAGGCGTTGCCGGTATCTTAATTCATACCTCAAAAGATTGCAGCCCTGCCAAATTTCAGGTATTACAACGCCTTTTGCCGTCGCCTCTTTGGTTTTATCGTAAAAGATAATTTGCCGTTGCCGATTGTCGTAATACAGCGTGTCGGTAGTGGCTTGTATCCGCTTAAAACGTGGCTTGTCGCCTAAATGACTGTAATAATCGGCGGGCGGGCGTTTGGTCGGTATAATGGTTGATACATCCAAACGTGTAACCCGCGCCGCGTCTATATTCAGGTGCAAATTGTCGCTTAACTGTTCAATCGCCTGTTCTGCATCGCGCCTCGTCAATGTATGCAAATTATCCCCAAAATAATTCTTTGCCAAACTGCCACTCAAATAAATGCCTCTTTGGGAAACATTTATGAAATAGTCGCCCGATTTGCCGCTGTAACTGTAACCCGCCCGCTCGTTTTGCTTTTCTGTAATTTCAGACAAACAGGGTTTCATATCAAAGTTTTTGCCCTCTGATATATTAACCCTGTCTATCCAAAAATTTACACTGTCAAACATAATGCCTTGTTACAAGTTTTCTGTTACAAATACAACTTACTATTAAGCACTTTTACTTTTTGCCGCCTGTCTGATTTGTTCCAACGCCTCGTTTAATTGTCCGTCGGCTAACTTTGCAGCGTACCCGCGTATCAACTGCCTGCCTTGTGGAACAACTAAAATTTCAATCGTATTCAGGTCGGGGGACATTATAAACAAGTAACCGTCTGCTCTGTTTTCAAAAAACAGATTGGGCTTACTGCCTTTTTTACCGTTTTTGAGTTCTTTTGTTTGTGGCGGCTCGCCGTGTCCGATTAACGTTTCCCCGATTTTCAGATTTTCCAAATACACACTGCTAAAATTGATACTGTCTTTGCACTGTAAGCGCGTTTCCGCCGTGCTGTTTGGGTTGCACTTGTCGTTCCGTTGGTAAAACATCACAATTTCATTTTTGGCGTTTGTGATTGATTGCAGCGGCTTAAAATAGCCTGCTTGTGCCGTTACTTTATATCGGGGCGTTTTGCTTTCCGCGCCGTTTCTTATGGTTTGGCGGCGTTCCATTTTCAGATAACAACTAAACATTTTTACCCCCTTTCTTTCCTTTGGTTACACAATACGTTGCCGCCTCTGTTTCCAACTCGTCGGTGGCCTTAACGCGGCGTTTCAAGCACCACTCCTCAACCTCTGATTTGTCAAAGTAAGTCAGTTTGCCGCCGTCCGATTTGTAGTAAGGTATTTCCTTGTTCATTACCTTTTTGTACAAATGGGACTTGCTTAACCCTGTCAGCAATGCACAATCGGACATCGTGAGGGCTTTCTTTGCACCTAATAAAGTCAGGTTTTTGAGTTCCTGCAACTCGTTAAAAATTTGTTTTTCCATACGATTATAATTTTTTGTATGGTTGCTTGGCTCGGTCAGGCGGGTAGGCGTTACACTCCCGCCGCCGTGCCTGTGTCATCCCTCAACGTGGTAACGCTCGCGTATCGGTTTGACGGTGCAAAGGTACAGCCTGCAAAAGGGCAAAAAAATATCTGTATATCTGATTTTTGGCGGTGTCAGATATACAGATATATGAATATCAATATGTTATATTTCTTGTCCTGTCTGTCTTATGATGGTTTCCAGCTCATTATGATACTCTGATATAATTGGGCGTTTCAGATTGCCCCTGCTGTCTGTTAGGTCAGTATAATTATTTGCCTTAAATTCAATCCCAAAGGTGCTTTTGAGTAGTTTTTTATCCTTAATTATACTGTCAGGGTATCCCAAAAGGCAAAGCAAATCAAGTAACGACCGCTTGTTTGTAATTAGTCCGTGTGTGGTGCTGTTTGTCTTAATCCATTTCAAAGGTCGTGCCGCCGCGTTTTCAATAAATCCTGCTTGCTGTAATGCCTGCAAAATATTGTCGGGGATTGTCAGGCATTTAGGCTTTGTCGCTGTTTCTGCTTGTTGAGGCTCGGCGGATTGCTCATTGGAAAATAACCGCTCTTGTACAATTTTGCCAATTTCAGTAGAATACAGGTATCGGCAAAGCGGTTGCAAATCCTCTTTATCCTTTTCACCCCATTTGTAATAACAAAACCATAGTTCTTTTTCCATTAATCGCAACATAATCCACGTGTATAAATCACACGCTTCATTATACCCGTCGTCGCTCTCGTTTATGTTTATTCCCTCAAACCATCGGCAAAGCCCCTGCAATAACAGTATTTGCCAAATCAAACCTAAGCCCACCACCTCGTCAAGGCTCTTTATTGTGTCTCTTATTTTATTTCTTACCTTGTTTGGCGCGGTCGTATTGTCTTTAATGAATATAACAAGTTTATTTAAAATGCCCAAAAAGACTGGTTTTAAGTCGTCGCTGACAATCTTACTGCCTATTATTCCATATTGCTGCAACTCTCTGTAATACGGCTGCAAACTGCATTTCAAGCCGTATGCCTCAACCATAAGAAAATCATCGTCGGCTTCATCCTCAACGGGTATTTCTGTAACATTGGAATACAAGCCCTTGCCCTCTTTCAGGTCTGACAATAGCGTTTCATCAATAATATCGCTCATAAAGTCAGGGCAAATGATACGGGGGGTTGCAAAACGCCAACCGTCGTGGGCTTGTTCTTGGGGCGTTGAGGCTATCAAAATATTAGCGGGGTGGTCTGGCAAAGACAGACTTTGCCGCTGTATCTCTCTGGCTTGCTGCTCTATCTCTCTGTATTTTAGAAAATCACTTACAAAAGCCTCATCATCGGCAAAGCCAGCCCGTTTTAACGCCTCATCAATAACATCGCCCGTTACAAGCGGATATGCCAAATTACCCCTATCCCCTACATAGTTCCTGTCTCTTATCAAATCGGCTATTATAGTGTAAACCTCATCAAATTCAGGTCGGTTGTACTTTCCCGCCTCTTTGTTAAGTTCATTATACCTCTCTGCTAAATCTTTGTATGTTTCCATAATGCTGTATTGATTAATCTGTTAAACCGTCTAACTTGCTGACCGCGTCCCGCTTGTTTTTGTCAATGACCTTTGCATAAATCTGGGTTGTCTGTATGTCAGAATGTCCCAAAAGTTTGCTGACCGTCTCAATAGGCACGCCCAAAGACAGTAACAGGGTGGCGTTTGTGTGCCGCCCAACATGGAACGTTACCCGCTTGGTTATCCCCGCCGCCAATATCCAACTTTTCAGCGTCTCGTTTGTGTAGCCGTTGTTTGACAGTGGAAAAATTCTGTCTTTTGCCGTCGTTCCCTCTCTGTCGGGCAAAAACTTTAACGCCTCGCCTGACAGTTGCAAATTTTCAGGCTTGCCTGTCTTTTTCTGGGTGTAACGGATTACCTGTTTGCCCTCGTTATCGGTTTGTAGCCTGTCCCACGTCAGGGCTGTTACATCTGAAAACCTCAACCCGCTGAAACATGAAAACAGAAAAGCGTTTTTAACTGTCGGCTTCCTGCACGGCGTTTTAACTAACTGCCTGACCTCGTCAATAGTCAGGTATTCCCTGTTATCAAGTTGCCGCTTGGGGCGTTCCTGAGGTGATACCATAGCAAACGGATTACTTTGCAATATGCCGTCCCTGACCGCCCTGTTTAACGCTACATTCAGCGTTTTAATGTATGTGTACTTGGTGTTTTCTGACAGTAAGCCGCTTGTAAACGTTTCTGATACGCCTTTCTTATAGACGCGGTTTGAGGTTGTATTCAGGTATTCCAAAAAGCCGCTGCAATATTCCTTTGTAACCTGCTTAAACGTCGTTTGCTCGCCGCTGTACTGTTTCAGGTGCTTTATCAAAATATTATAGACTTGTTGCTGCCCTCTGACAGTTCCCGCCGCCTGCTGTTTCTCGGTGGCTATGGCTTGCAGATAGTCAATAAGCCGTGCCTTTTGTTTGATGTTAGAAAACTTAAAACCGTACCCGCTGTTTTGCAGTTCCACAATCTTTGCCGACTTAACGCTGTTTGCCAACGCTAACATATCGGCGTTTTGCTGTTTGTCAATAGGGGTAATTTCTGGCACAAGGTAGAGTTTCAAAAACTCATACTGCCTTTTGCCATTGCTGTAATAGTCCAGATATATGGACTTGTTGCCGTTTGATAGCGTCTTAAAACGGACTTTGATAGGTTCTTTTGCCTTTGGCTGTTTCTTTTTGTTGCTCATCTCTGAAAAATTTTTGTTGTTACCGGCTGCAAAGGTAACAATAAAAAATAACATAACAAAAGAAAACAACAAAAAAATGTGTGCTTTTTCCTGAAATATTTTTATCTGTCTGATTATCTAAGTAATAACAAATGCAAGTAACGTTATCGAGTAACTATAACCTGAAAAAAAGCCGTCGGGTAACAAAAATTTTGGTGTCGGGTAACAAACGGGTAACAAACAAGTAACAAAAAAAAGCGGTACAAAAGAAAAATCTGTACCGTTTTTTTGTCTGTTCTGATAACTTGTAAAACATTGTAATACTGTCGTTTTATTATCATTTCTTTATATCTTTTCAGGTTGTTGTTTTCAGTGGATTTTTGGGGGTAGGCTTTTCAAACAAGTAAGCCCGCGCTTTCGCGCGAGCGTCAACTTACTTGTTCTTGACATTGCTTTAAAACGTGGAATGTTTCTAAAGGCAAGAACTTTGCGTTTAACGCCGTTTTCGATATGTCTGGTGCGCCTTGGTGCGCTTTGGTTTGCTACATAAGCTGTTGTTTTTAGTTTGTAATTGAGTTGCAAAAGTAGAAAAAGTTTCCGGATATTTGAAAATTTTTTGAGGAAAATTTTCAAATATTTTTCTGATACATCTAAATATACAGTGTTGAAAAGGGATTTCGTGATGAAAAATATTTGCTGATTTTTACTTTTTTTACTTGCAAACTAAAAAAAGTCGTACCTTTGCAGACCAAACTTTGCAAAAATCGAAAGTTTCGTCTGTAAAATGAAACAGATAGAATGACAATTTGTTGCAAAAATCTCGAAATTATTGAGATGAGTAGGAAATAATGATTATATTTGCGGTAAAAAAATCATGAATAGACAGTCAGTAATCAGGATTATGTGCGCGATAACTTTGGTTGTTGTCGTAGTTAGTTGCGCCGAAAAGAAAACAAGTACTTCACTATCATTATGGTACGACAAGCCGGCGGAGAAATGGACGGAAGCCTTGCCGCTTGGTAACGGGCGTCTGGGCGCTATGGCATTCGGTAAAACGGACGACGAGTTGCTTCAACTAAACGATAACACGCTCTACAGCGGCGAGCCGGATATTGAATGGAAAGGGCTTGACATCAGCGGCTCTTACGACACGGTTGTCGCAATGCTGCGCGAAGATAAATATGTTGAGGCGCAGGCGTTTATGCAGAAGAACTGGCTTGGCAGGCTTCATCAGAACTATCAGCCGCTCGGCGATTTGCACTTTAAATTTGGCGAAGAAGCCGGAGACGTTACCGATTACAAACGCGAACTCGACATAGAGAACTCCGTTATGCGTATCAGTTACGTTCAGAACGGCGTCCGTTATAAACGCGAATATTTTGCATCCCATCCCGACGAAGTGATAGTGATGCGCCTCAGTTGCGACAAGCATGCGGGCTTGGATTTAACGGTATCATTATCAAGCGTTCATCCTACGGCAAGGTATAGCGTTTCGGCTGACGGGGTGTTAAAGATGAGCGGTCAGGCGCCTGGATACGCCGAGCGCCGGTCGTTAGAGCAAATAGAAGGCTGGGGGTTTCAAGACAGGCATCCCGAACTGTTCAACCCTGACGGCAGTCGCAAGTACGACAAACGGGTCTTGTACGGCGACGAGATTGACGGCAAAGGGACGTTCTTTGAGACGCGGGTAAAAGCTATCGCGCCCAAAGCCGTTATTGAAGCGGAAGGCGAGCGGTTGCACATATCGGGAACAGACGAGATAACGCTTGTTATGGCGTCGGCAACAAGTTTCAACGGCTTCGACCGCAGCCCCTCGCGCGACGGGCTTGACGCTGCCGCATTAGCCGACGAAGCGCTTGCCAAAGCCGTTGCAAAAGATTACAGAACACTGCTGAAAAGACATCGGGACGACTATCGCGAACTCTTCGGACGGGTCGAGTTTGAGCTGCCTAACATTGACAGGGCGTCGAACCTTAACAAGGTACCAAACCTTGTTAAGGATGAAAACGCATCCGCCCTTCCTACCGACCGGCGCATCATCGCATACACCGAAAAGCAGGATAACACCTTGATACCCTTGCTGTTTCAATACGGCAGGTATCTAATGATAAGCGGCTCGCGCAAAGGCGGTCAGCCGCTCAACTTGCAGGGGATATGGAACACCGACGTCATCCCGCCATGGAACGGCGCTTATACCATCAATATCAATGCCGAGATGAATTACTGGCCTGCCGAGCCGACAAACCTGTCGGAGTGCCACGAGCCGTTCTTCCGTTTAGTGAAAGAGGCTGCCGTAAATGGCAGACAAACAGCTACGAACATGTACCATCGCAATGGTTGGGTGTGCCATCACAACGTATCTATCTGGCGCGAGACCTTCCCTAACGACGGTGGCGTAGGCGCTTCGTACTGGCCGATGGCGGCGCCATGGCTCTGCAGCCACCTGTGGGAACACTATCTGTTCAGTGGCGACAAAGAATTTCTGCAAAACGAAGCCTATCCGCTGATGAAAGGCGCGGCGGAGTTCCTCGCCGAATGGCTTGTTGACAACGGCGACGGTCTGCTCGTTACCCCTGTCGGCATCTCGCCCGAAAACGCCTTTCGCACACCCGACGGCAGAACAGCCGCCGCAAGTATGGGCT
Organism: Tannerella sp.; assembly: GCA_031272455.1. GTDB lineage: Bacteria > Bacteroidota > Bacteroidia > Bacteroidales > Tannerellaceae > Tannerella. Next base: position 6,910 of record JAISTS010000077.1, read on the forward strand.
GCACGATGGATATGAGCCTCGTGCGCGAGATTTTCGCAAGAGTAATTACGGCGTCCGAACTACTTGATACCGATACGGAGTTCCGTCAAACGTTGCAGAGCAAACTTCCCAAACTGTTACCATTTCGTATCGGCAAGCGCGGTCAGTTGCAGGAATGGCAGCACGACTTTGACGAGCCGGAGCCGCATCACCGCCACCTGTCGCACCTCTACGGGCTTCATCCGGGCAATCAGATAACGCCGGACAACACGCCCGAACTGTCTGCCGCTGCCGCACGCGCCCTCGAACTGCGCGGCGACGAGGCTACCGGATGGTCAACGGGCTGGAAGATAAATATGTGGGCTCGCCTGCTCGACGGCGAACACGCTAACCTGATAATAAGCAAGCTAATACGTCCATCAGGCTTCGGAGAAGTACGTTACAACGGCGGCGGATTGTATCAGAACATGTTCGATGCCCATCCGCCGTTCCAGATAGACGGCAACTTCGGCTTCACTGCCGGCGTTACCGAGATGCTGCTTCAAAGCCATGCCGGTTTCATACAACTGCTTCCCGCTCTGCCCGAGTCGTGGGCGGCGGGCAAGATAACCGGACTGAAAGCGCGCGGCGGTTTCACCGTTGATATTGAGTGGAGCGACGGCAAACTGACGCAAGCGCGCATCACCTCAACGCTCGGAGGCGTCTGCCGACTGCGTACCGACGTCCCCGTCAAGGTCAAAGGCGCTAATGTAACTCCTGCTACGGGCAAGAATCCCAATCCACTGTTCGGCGTCACGGAAGTCGGCAAACCGCAAAACCTTAGCGGCGCCGTGCTGAAACCGTTGCCCGAAAAAACTTCCTTTACAGTTGATTTTCCGACGGAAAAAGGGAAAACTTACGTGATAGAAGCCATTAACAGTTAATTATTAATATCCTGTAATATAGGCGAATGTTTGATGAATCGCGGTTGTACAAGGCGGTGATATTGCGGGTCGTCGCTCAGGTCTTTCAGCTCTATACCGGTACGTCGGATGGCGAATGCGTTTTCTATCAGCCACGCGAGTTTGAAGGCGGCGCGGTCGTAGGTAAGCCCTTCGGGACGGATATTGGAGATGCAATTGCGTTCCGAATCGGGACAGCCTGAGGTCGGTTTCCAGCTCAGATAAATGCCCATACTGTCGGGCGAAGTCAGACCCGGACGCTCGCCTATCAGCATAACAACTATCTCTGCATCAAGCATTTGAGCAATCTCATCGCCCAGCGCCACGCGAGCATTTTCAGCAATAACTATCGGATAGGCGGTCTTGTTTAAGTCATCCAAATAAGGCATAAAACACCTGACAAATGGCACAGCGTGTGCGTGCATAGCGGTTGACGACAGCCCGTCGCCAATAACCAGCAAGACATCGGCTTTTTTCGCTCCGGCATTGCGCAAGGTGGTGATACTCTGCGTATTCAGACGTTTGCCAAGATCGGGGCGCGTGAGGTATTCCTGACGGTTAGCCGCCATACTTGCAACATTGAGCGACGCCAAGCCCGCATTACGCAACGCCTCCGCTATACGCTCCTTCTCAAACGGCAGCCACACAGCATCTTTAGCCTGCGCATGCGACAGCTTAAAGCCCAGCCAAGCATCGGTAGGCAGCCCAGCACCGGCTCTACCCAGCGCAATCCGCGCCGCAGTATATTGCTTCAAACCGCCCCACGGGTTATATGTTAATACATTTTTTGCCATTGTAATCAATGTTAAAATCGGGACAAAGATATGGATTTATTTCGAGATTGCAAGCTGCGTCTCAAAAACATAGAGCGTAGTCTGTCCGTTTTCGTCGGGGGCGAAATAGGCTCTGACGGTGTTGTCGCGTGTTTCTACGGCGCAGGGGTTGGCGGTCATCACCTTGCCGGAGGGGGTGTAGAGCCTGATGATGAACTGATGCACGGGGCACAGGTCGCGAGTGTCGAAGATTTCCCAGCCTCCGAGCTGCACTTTTTCTTTGCCGTTGCCGACTGTTTCTAATCCCGACCAGAGCATCAGGTTGTCGCCGAGATACTGTCCGTCCTGAAAATTCACGTAAAACGAGCCGCGCCGCACAGCGAGTTTCTCGGGCGCGACATCGGCATTATCGACACGTCCGGCAGGGTCGAGCGTCCAGCGGTAGAACGTCCGTGCATCCCAACTGACGCCGATCAGCACATTGTCGTCGGTGTCGTGAACAATGGCGCCGATATGGTCGCCCCACTCAAAGACACGTTCAGCCGTCATCGTTTCGGGGTCGATACGATAGATAATCGCGCGACTGTCGGGGTGGTATTCGGCTACGGCAGTCCAGAGATATTTGCCGTCGTAATCCATCCCGCCCGGATGATAAGCCTCGCCATCGCTAAGCTGCAGGTCGGCAATCAGCTGTCCGTCGCCGTCGAGCTTGAAGATATGCCCTTGTCGCGCATCGCCATCGACCGACGAGACATAAAACAGCTCGTCGATTTTGACTATTCCCTGCGTATGCCACGAGTTGAAACGCAAGGGCACGGCGCTCACCAAAGTCCACCGCGTATCCGAGGTCAGATGAAACAGCGGATTATCGGGACGCGCTTCGACAACAGATTTGCTGCTTCGACAACACGACGCCAAGGTCATACAGGCAATAACCGCAACGATTATTGCTTTAAAATGAGGATATTTCATAATAGCAGAATAAAAAATCAGATAAAATCGGTAGTATAATCCATTCCAAACGCTTCGGCGACAGCGGGATAGGTGATCCGTCCGTCAACGATATTGACTCCTGCTTTCAGTCCTGCGTCCATCCGGCAGGCTTCCTGCCAGCCATAGTCGGCGATCTTGAAGACGTAGGGCAGGGTCGCATTCGTCAGCGCCAGCGTCGAGGTGTAGGGCACGGCGCCCGGAATATTCGCCACGCAGTAGTGCACAATGCCTTCGACCTCATAGACCGGCTCGGTGTGGGTCGTAGGGTGCGAGGTCTCGAAGCAGCCTCCTTGGTCGATAGCCACGTCAACGAGCACGCTGCCACGTTTGAGCAGTTTCAGCATATCGCGGGTCAGCAGGTGCGGCGTCTTTGCTCCGGGTATCAGCACGGCGCCGATAACGAGGTCGGTATGAGGCAGTTCCTGTTCGATATTATGCGTTGACGAGTAGAGCGTTTTGACGTTGGCGGGCATTATGCTGTCGAGATAGCGCAGACGCGGCAGCGAGATGTCGGCAATCGTTACGCTTGCGCCCGATCCGGCAGCCACCCAAGCGGCATGATAGCCCACGACGCCACCGCCAAGTATCAGTATATGAGCCGGTTTGACGCCCGGCACGCCGCCCAGCAGTATGCCTTTGCCACCCTGCGGCTTTTCGAGATACTTCGCGCCTTCCTGTATCGACATACGTCCCGCCACCTCGCTCATCGGGATAAGCAGCGGAAGGGTGCGGTCGCGGTTCTCGACCGTCTCGTAAGCGACGCAGGTAGCACCACTCTTCAACATAGCTTTCAACAGCGACTCTTCGGACGCAAAATGGAAGTAGGTGAACAGCGTTTGCCCCGGTCGGACAAGCGGATATTCCTGTGCGACAGGCTCTTTCACTTTCAGTATCATCTCCGAATATTTATAGACATCCTCGATGACAGGCAGTATTTTCGCGCCCGCAGCGTGATATTCGGCATCGGCAAAGCCACTGTTTTCGCCTGCCGTATGCTGTACATAGACAGTATGTCCGCGTTTGACAAGCTCTTTTACCCCGCCCGGAGTAATCGCTACGCGGTTTTCGTTGTTCTTAATTTCTTTCGGTATTCCAATAATCATAACGTTTTGATTTTTGTTTTTGACGATGCAAAAGTAATAATTTTCGCGCAAATTTTAGCAGTTATTAAAAAAATCCGTATATTTGCCGCTCAATATAAACAATATTTATTCAAAATCAAACATTTAATTAAAATGAAGAAATCAATTTATCAAGTTATGCTTGTTGCGCTCGCTTTCTGCGCGACAATTGAGGCGCAAAATTACACTACGCCGTTCAAACCCCTGACCATCCTTCCGGATGATGTTTACGATCTTATCCTCGGCGAATCGTCGGGTGAACAGCCTTATTACCACGTGATGGAGCTTGCTCCGTATGAGATGAACCGCCCGTCGGACGAATACACGGGCGATATGCACGAAACGAAATACGTTTATTCCAAACTGAAAGAATACGGGTTGCCGAATGTTGCTGTCGAGCATATCGGCAATATCAAGACTTGGGACGGCGTGAGCGCAACGCTGTGGGAGACCTCGCCCAAGACAGCCAAATTAGCTGATTACGAAGACCTTGCCGCCTTCCTTGCTCAGGGCAGTTCGAGCGCCGATGTCGAAGCGCAGCTCGTCTGGATAGGACGCGGAACGAAAAAAGAGCTTGACGGTCTCGACCTGAAAGGAAAAATCGTCGTAACGGAAGCCGCCGGTTCGCGCGTACAGACTGATGTTACCGAGCTTGGCGCCGTCGGGATTATCTCGTTTTATGCCCCGCGTCCGCTCATCGACCCCATACAGGTGCCGAATGCCAGCATACGCAACGACTCGAAAACGTTCTGTTTCAACTATCCGCCTCGCGAAGGCTATGTGCTGAGGGACAGACTGCTGGCAGGCGAAACGATCACCGTCCATGCCAAAGTCAAGACGACCGAGATTGAGACCGAAAACGAGATAACGACCTGTCTGATACCCGGTTCCGACCCTGCGGCAGGCGAAATCATCATCATCGCCCACCTCTTTGAAGGCTATGTCAAGCTCGGCGCCAACGACAACAACTCCGGCTCGGCGGCTATCCTCGACGTGGCACGTACGCTCAACACGCTGATTTCCAATGGCTCACTGCCGCAACCTAAACGCGGTATCCGTTTCCTCTGGGTGCCGGAAATTTCGGGCACGATGGCATGGCTCGAACAGCATAAGGACATCCCCTCGAAAACGCTTTGCGTGCTCAATCTCGATATGGTCGGGCTGTGGCTGAGCAAGAGCGACGGGCTATACTGCTTCCAGCGCACTCCGATGGGGCTGCCGCACTATGTCAACGACGTAGCCGAGGCGCTGTTCCATTATGTCGGAGCGACGAACAAGAGCTTCCTCGCCACCGGAGCAGGTCGTCCCGAGCCTATCAAGCCGATTTTCAGCATCACCGGCTCGCACGAACCGTTCTATTATGCCGTTACAGCGCATTACGGCTCGTCAGACCACGAGATGTTCAATGAGTATGGCGTTGATGTGCCGGCGCTTATGTTCATCACTTGGCCCGACAACTACTATCACACTTCGGGCGACCGTCCGTCGATACTCGACCCGACGCAGCTTCGCCGCGCTGTCGTCATCACAGCCGCCTCCGCCTACGCCATAGCATGGGCTGACGAAGAGGGCGCTCTGAAAATTGCCGCCGAAGTAGCATCGAACTCGGCTAAACGTATAGCTGTCGTTCAGGAAACAAACGCTATAAGGATTAACAACGCGACTGCTGCCGACCTGACGGCTGCATCCAAACGCGCCGTGTTCGACATCGAAGCATACACGTCAACGGAAAAGGCTACCCTCGAATCAGTAGCCGAGCTTGCACCGTCGAGCGCCATACTGAAAAAATATATCGACGCCCAACTGCTTAATATTCAAAGCATCAGCGAACTGAACAAGAAAAGCCTCGAAAATCTGGCACGTGCACGCGCCGAAGAGCTGAAAGTAACGTTCCAGCCGGTTAAGCTGACTGCCGAAGAGCTGAAAGCGTCGAAGATATTCCCGAAATCGACCGGACTGGCAGCAGAAAAGGGCGGCGGAGTATTGCGCACCATCCCGCGCGAGATCTATACAAAACACGGCATACGTCCCCCGATGATGTTTGGACGCGGAATGACACCCGGACAGGAAGCGCCAACCGGCATCCTTATCACCAACAGCACCGAAATAGCACGTCTGGCTATCACGGGCAAGAACAGCATCCTCGATATCAAGAAGATGCTCGACGCGCAATATCCCAATACAGAGAGTCTTGCCGACATCACCAAATATCTCGAACTGCTCAAAGAAGCCGGATACGTAACATTCTGATAAGCGACAACAAATATTCAAGACGATGAAACTGCGATTGTATTTCTCACTTATCATCCTGTCGCTGACAGGATTGTGCACTGCTTTTGCGCAGATGCCCGTCGCCGTCGATACCGGCTATGTCCGCGATCATTATACGAAAATCGAACGTATGATACCGATGCGCGACGGCGTGAAACTGTTTACGGCTATCTATATCCCGAAGGACGACAGCCAGAAGTATCCCATCCTGCTCAACCGCACCTGCTACTCGGTCGCGCCCTACGGCGAAGACCGTTACCGCCCGTCGATCGGTCCGTCGCAACTGTTGATGGAAGAAGGTTATATCTTTGTTTATCAGGATATACGCGGACGATGGATGTCGGAAGGCGAATTTGTTGACGACCGCCCGTATATCCCGAACAAAAAAAGCAAAAAAGATGTTGACGAGAGCAGCGACACGTATGACACCATCGAATGGCTCATCAAAAACATCAAGGGCAACAACGGCAAGGCAGGGATTTACGGCATCTCGTATCCGGGATTTTATGCCACCTGCGGCATCATCGACAGCCATCCGGCTCTCGTCGCCGCTTCGCCGCAAGCGCCCGTTACCGACCTCTGGATAGGCGACGATACCTTCCACAACGGCGCGTTCTTCATCATGGGCAACTATACGTTCTATGCCAACTTCGGACAGGAACGCCCGACGCCCACGAGCCAGCCCTACTACGAGCGTATCGCGTTCGGTACGGAAGACGGATACAAGTTCTTCCTCGAAAATACCTACGCCGACCTCAAAAACAAATATTTCAAAGACCTCGTGCCGATATGGGACGAGATGACCGAGCACGGGTCGTACGACGAGTTCTGGTCGAGCCGCACTCCCCTGCCCCATCTGAAAAATGTCAAACCGGCAGTCCTCAACGTCGGCGGATGGTACGATGCCGAAGACCTCTACGGTCCGCTCAAAACGTATGACGCCATCAAACGACAGAACACGAACGTCGTCAACCATCTCGTGATGGGTCCCTGGTCGCACGGCGGATGGTCGCGCGGCAAGGGCGATGTGCTGGGAAATGTGCATTTCGACACCAACACATCGGAATACTACCGCGAAAATATCGAGACGCCTTTCTTCAACTATTATCTCAAAGGCAAAGGCACGTTGTCGTTGCCGGAAGTAACTGTTTTTGAGACGGGCAGCAACCGCTGGCAGACGTATGACACTTGGCCCCCCGCCAAAGCGCAGGATGCTTATCTCTACCTCGGCGAAGGCGGCAAGCTGTCGTTCGCCAAGGCTGCGACCAACGGCGGCAAGTTCGACGAATACGTCAGCGATCCAGCCAAGCCCGTGCCTTACACGGCGTCGCCCTCCTTGCGCGTATCGAGGGATTATATGATCGAAGACCAGCGCTTTGCGGCGATGCGACCCGATGTGCTCGTTTATCAGACCGACGTGCTCGACGAAGATGTTACGCTGGTGGGAGCGCCGCAGGTCGAACTGTATGTATCAACAACAGGCACCGATGCCGACTTCGTGGTCAAGATCATCGACGTCTATCCCGACTCGACCCGTAATCGCGCCGACACGCCGCCGTCAGTCAACCTGAGCGCCTTCCAGCAACTCATCCGCGCCGACGTCCTGAGGGCGAAGTTCCGTAACAGCATCACCAATCCGGAGCCGCTGACGCCGGGCGAAGTAACGAAGACGCCGTTCGAGCTGCGCGACATAGCCCACACCTTCAAGAAAGGGCACCGCATAATGGTGCAGGTTCAAAGCTCGTGGTTCCCGCTTGTTGACCGCAACCCAAACCGGTTTATGGACATCTTCAAGGCGCAAGCCGACGACTACCGGAAAGCAACGCACCGTATCTATCTCGACGGAGCGCAGCAATCGCGGATCGGGGTCAAGACGGTCAAGTAAAGGGCAGCGTAAATTACTGCCCAAGTCGCGAGGCTAAAGCCGCGTCTAAATCTTCGCCGCGGAGATTTTTAGCCACGATTATGCCGTCTTTATCTATCAGGAAATTGGCGGGTATGGCTCGTACGCCGTAGAGTTGAGCCGCTGCGCTGTCCCAAAATTTCAGGTCGGACACCTGCGTCCAATCTAAACTGTCGCGTGCGATAGCATCTACCCAAGCTGTTTTGTCGTGGTCGAGCGAGACGCCGAATACGTCAAATCCCTGCGCTTTGTATTTGTTGTAAGCCGCTACGACATTGGGATTTTCGCGTCGGCAAGGTCCGCACCACGCCGCCCAGAAATCAATCAGGATATAGCCGTTACCAAATTTTGAAGAAAACGTAACGGGCGTTCCGTCGGGACTGTCGAGCGTAAAATCGGGGGCACGTTTGCCGATTTCTACATTGTCGAGCGTGATTACAAATTCGCGCAGCGTTGCGACGTACTGCGATTGCAGAAGCGACGGGTCGAGTTTCGCTATATATTGCTCTATCTCGTCCTTGCTCAAGCGATAAGCATAATCGCGGTACAAAACGTAAGCCGACACTATGGATGACGGATGAGCCGTAATGAACGAGTCGAGGCTGAATGAACGGCGAGCAGACCGCTGATATTCCACAAAAAGATCCTGCGCCGACGAACCTTCGACCTCAATACTGCGCCTGTTGGCAGTGTCGATTTTCACATTGATGTCGCCCTGTTCGATGAAGAGGAAATACGGACTGAAAGATTCATTACGGTCAAGCGTAATGCCATACAGTTCAGGCGTTTCCAAATTCTCATCGAAAGTGAATGTGCCGTCGGTAACTGTCGCCGAGTCGGCGACAAAAAACATTTTATTACGGAATGTTTGCAGATAAACCGTACCTGTTTCCGTATTGATTTCTCCGTTAATCCTGAAACCCTGCGGTTTCTCGCTGCATGCACTTAATATGCTTATTGCAGCCAATGATAAAAATACTCTTTTCATTTGTTTGTCTCCTTATAATTTATTGTTACTGTGATAATTTCCAGCCATTATCGCGGGCGGTGCCGAGTTCGCCGAAGATGCCTTTTTCGCCTGCATAGTCTTTGCCGCCAAAGGTATAGGTCTCTTCGCCAATCAGTTCGAGTTGTATCTGCGGCACGGGGAACTGTGTCATTGTGCCGCCTTGCAGCAGGTCGTGCCTGCGCATAAACGAGAACGGGACGAAGGTGCCGCCTGCGCCGTCGATCTCGATAGCGTATTCATAGTGTAGCGCATCGCGCAGGGCTGCTTCTGTCGCTTCCACGTCGGGCAGCTCGCCCAGCGCCTTACGGGCGGCATCGGCGGCATTGAGTTCGGCGGCAGCGCCTTCGTAGTCGTGCAGCCAGAACTTCGACTCGGAGCGCAGCAGACGTATCTCTTCCGCAAGGAAATACGGATTGATGGCGCCCGCGACGTTGAGTGTCGTCCGTTCGGGATACATCCACCGCGAACGGATATAGTTGCTGAACAAACCGCGTCCACGCGCTTCCATCAGTATGCCGAAACTCGTTGTATAGGTGAAATATTCGTAGAAACGCTTGTCGTCCGTCTCTATCGGTCCGAGCACGATCGTGTTATCAACCGGATAGTAGTTAGGCGTCTGATGCGTTTTGTCGGCAAGGTAAGCCACTTTGATGTCCACCGGCACGTATGCCTGAGTGTCGTAAGGACGTTCGAGCACATCGACAAGTGCGTTGTAGTAGCCTCCCGAAACGGTAACGACAGTGAAGTCGGACGAGACGCCCTTTTCGGCATACGCCAGCACCCGTTGCCAGTAAGCATCGCCCAGCGCGGCAGCTTCGGCTTTGTCGCGAGCGACAGACGAGAGTATGCGTGCTGCAAGCGAGTTGGTCAGCGTGATAATGTCGGCGCGCGAAATCGTTATCCCTTTGAGGAAATCGAATTTCAGATTGGGCGTCTTGTCGGTCAGCTCTATCACTTTGTCGAGATGTTTGATGCCGTTCTCGATCAGGTCTTTATAGGAATCGGGAAAAGCGCGGGTTGTGAGGTCTATCGCGTCAACGATGATGCCGCGATCGTAAATCGCACCCAGATAGCCCTGTGAGATGCCTTTCGCAAAATATGCACCGACGTGGCAGTCGGCAGTACGGTCGTTCCCGTCGTCGTCGTAGATGGTAACATTTTTGTTCTCGATCATATCTATGACTTTGGTGGCGTCGAGGTTTGCCTGATAGAAATTGCTATACACTTCGCGCACAGCGGCATTACCGCGATAGGCGGAGTTGTTGTTCATCCTCAGGCGCGGCTCATTGGCAAAATCCCACCACGACGAGCTGCCGTTAGTGTTTGTTGACTGGTCGGCGAGGATGCTGAAATGCGATCCGCCGGCATAGTTGGTCGTCGTCTTGAACGCCGTTTGAACGCTGCTCGTCGTCAGCACATAGCCGAGGCTCTTTATCTTTTCGATTGCCTCATCGTTGGTCAGCGACGACGGATCGTCGAATTGTATTGATTCGCAAGCGATTAGCGAAACGGTCAAAAATGCGTATATTATCTTTTTCATATTTGTAATGTTCTAAAAATTAAGTGCTAATTTACCTGAAACAGTTCTGTACGACGGATAGTTGAATCCATCCTGCGCGATGCCGTCAACATTGACGCCTTCGTAGCGCGTCCATATAAACAGGTTACGTCCTATCAATGAGAATGTTGCGCCGCGCAACACCTTGCCCAGACCGAGCTTGCCGACAGGAATTTTGTACGACAGCGACAGCTCGCGCAAAGCGACGTGCGTGGTGCTCTGTATCCAGTAGTCGGTAACTTGCGAAGCGTTGAACACCTGCGTAGTGAAACTCAGTGGCTTGCCTGCAAACGCCGTCCGGTCGGTAAATTCCGAACGATAGACATAAGCCAGATACTGAGCCGTTTCGTTGAATTTCTCGCCGCCCTTCTGCCAGTCGAACACGCTGTACAGCGAGAACGCTCCGGAGGTGAAAGTGTTCGTAAAACCCATTATGAAGTCGGGCGACGCCTCGCCGATGATCTTTGAGTTGCCTGTGGCTTCATTCTGATAGAACACGGGCGCCTCGTCTTTGGTGCCGAGCTTGGCTTTTTCGACTACCACGCCAAACTCATTAACTACGTAATCCTCAACACGTTTTGTCGCATCTCCGGTGTTCGTAACATATCCGTCGGCGTTAGTTTCCAACTGCGACAAGTCGGAAAAAATGCTGTATCCGTAGATAGCCGTAGTGCTCGCCCCGACAGCTTTGCGATAGCCGCTCGAAGTGAACTCCGGCACGTCGCCAAGCGAGGTGATTTTGCTGCGCACGCGGCTGAACGTTATGCCCGTAGTCCACGTAAACGTCTTACTGTTAAGCGCTCGCCCGTTGAGTTCCAGTTCGAGCGAATTTGATTTCACCGCGCCGAGATTGTCATAAATACTTGCCGAGCCTGAAATCGGAGCAAACGAGGGCACGGAAATAAAGTCGTTGGTGCTGTTCGAGAAAGCGTAGTTGAACTGCACGTTAAGCCAGTTGAACAGCACGGCGTCGAACCCGATCTCCGTCTCTTCCGTTACGGCGCGTTTCAGGTCGGTATTGTCGTTTTGCGTAAAGCTGACGCCGCCCGACGACGATATTTCCACATTGCTGTCTTTCGCCCCGAACGGCGGCAGGCTGCCCGCCTTGCCATAAGCCACGCGCAGTTTCAGTTCCGAAACGGGATGGAGTTTGATGTCTTCCGTAATGCGATAAGCTAACGACACGCGCGGAAAGAACGCTGTGCCCACATCGCGTCCGAAACGCGAACTCTGGTCGAGGCGACCGAGGGCGTCGATGAACAGCTTGTTTTTCCACGCCGCCTTGACGTTGAGGAAATAGCCGTAGTTGACGGTCTTGCTCCACGACGACGATACCGTGCGCGTGCCTGCCTCCGTAACGCCAAGGTCCTTGACCGGCGCCGTCAGGTTACGACCCTGACCTACAAAGCCTTTCGAGTCGGAACCTTCGTAAACCCATTTTGCGGCAAGCCCCCAGTCCACATCGCCCGTAGTGCGGTTATAGTTCAATTGCAGCTGACTGTTCTTCGTGCCGTCGCGTCGCGTCTCCATACGGTAATTCCCGTTGTTCAGCGAAATGTCGGGCGACACCGTCTTATAACCTATCGGATAATATTCTTCCGAATTATAATACCTGTTTTGCAACGAGGCGGCGGCTTCGGCGCTTAAATGGTCGGTGATACGGTATTTCAATTTGCCGCCAAGCAAAAGATTTTCAGTGATATACAAAAATTCTTCGTTGCTCAGTCGGTACAGCGGATTATCCCACTGCTGTCCGGGCAAATGGCTTCCTTCGGGATAAAAAACATATCGCCCGTCGGCATCTTTCTCCGCCAGATTGATAAACGGCTCGACAAGCAAGGTCTGATACAGCAAACCGCCCGACCTGCTCGACACAGCCGACGAGGGCGTGTTCAGATGTGAATATTGCGCCGTAAGGTCGGCGGTAACGCGCGACGACACTCTGTAATTGAGGTTGAACAGCACGTTCTGGCGCGTGTCGGCATCGACAGCATCCGAAATTCCGCCTTTCGACTGGTTCTGTCCCGACAGATAAAAATTGTACTTATCGCCGACAGCCGCCACCGATGCCGAATTGGTATAGTACGCCTGCGTGCCGAGTATGCTGTTGACGTTGTTGTAGTAGGTCTTGTACGGGTGCATATTGACCGAAAACCCGTTTTCCTGATAGTCAATCACGCGATTTCCGGTAGCGTCGAGCGCAAACGAGCCGTCAGAATTGACTTTGAAATGATGATACTTCGAGACGGGTGGCAGCAACAGATGGCTCGAAAAACCAAGCTCGTTCTCGATGCTGATGTCGAGAGCGCGTTCCTTGCGTCCTTTCTTTGTAAGCACCTGAATGATACCGCCTTCGCCGCGTGTCCCGTAGAGCGCCGAAGCTGCGGCGCCCTTGACAACCTCTATCGACTCGATGTCGCCCGGGTTGATTTCCGACAGCGACAGACCCGTAACAAAGCCGTCCACCACTATCAGCGGAGCCACATTGCCCGTTACCGATTTGGCGCCGCGCAGATACACGTTAGCGCCAGCATTGCCGCCCGACTGGTCAACGCGCAATCCGGCGACCTTGCCGCGCAACGAAGTCGATGCATCGTTAGTCTGCACAGTGTTAATCAGCTCGTTATCAATCTTCGTGAGCGCAAACGACAGCTTCTGCCGCGTCGTGCCCTCGGCAACGCCCGTTACGACGATTTCGTCAAGCCTGTTAATATCCTCTGTAAGAAACACTTCGAGCGCATCAGGCTCATAGACCTCGACTTCCTCACTGCGATAGCCGATAAAACTGATGGCTACCGTAACGGGCAGTGATTCGTTGATTTTCAGCTCAAAACGCCCGTCAACGTCTGTCGAGACGCCCGTGCTCGTGTTCTTTATTATGACCGAGGCGCCCGGAATAGTTTCGTTTGTCCGCAGGTCGAACACCTGCCCCTTGATAACCGATTGTGCGACAGCCTCATACCCGCATAGCAGCAGAAAGCCCGCAAGAAATATGTTTTTAATTTTCATTTAAAAAAAGTTTATATTTGACGGTGCAAAGGTATGTCGGGCGGTTGCCGCGTACAATCGCATAAATATGGTAAATTGTCAAATATAACTCTGCGGGAGATGGAGAACTCGCTGAACCACAAAAAGAAAAGGATGCGTCGGAATTATCCTTTCGCATCCTTTTTCAAATTTCTCAATTCAGAATGTAGCTACCTAACTGTTCGTCCAATGCGGACTCGTAGCGGTAAACCCGTGCAAACTGTCTGATAAATTCCAGCGTCTCTGTTCGGGGACCGGCAGACAGCTGCTCATTACGGATGATTTCTAAATCGTTTACATAAAAACGGGTAAAATGTTTCATAGGCATCATTTTTTATTGTTCACCTATAAAACGGCGGTGAGCAGAAAATATTGTGCATTTTTTCTGCTTTTTCAGGAAATTTTCACCCTGTCGCTTTTTACGAAGCGTAAGCCAGCTCAATCTTATGCTCGTCTGCCATACGGCGGAGGTTGAGGATGGCGTAACGCATCCGTCCGAGCGCAGTGTTGATGCTGACGCCCGTCGCGTCGGCTATTTCCTTGAAACTCATATCCTGATAATAGCGCATCTCGACGACTTCGCGCTGGTTGTCGGGCAGATGGCGTATCATCTTGCGGACGTCCGACATCACCTGATCGTGCACCATACGGTCTTCGATATTGCTTTCGCACAGGTCGGCATCGTTGAACAAATCCACGTCAACCTCATCGTTCGAGATAGTGTTCTCGTTGCGTTCCTGACGGAAATTGTCGATGATCAGGTTGTGCGCTATCCGCATAATCCATGCCTTGAACTTGCCGGTCTCGGTATATCGACCCTGCTTAATAGTCGTGATAACCTTCAGGAATGTCTCCTGAAAGATATCTTCGGTCAAATCACTGTCGCGTACAATATAATATATGTACGAGTGAACGCTGCTTTTGTGACGGTTCAGCAGCACATCGAATGCGGGATTACTACCTTTCGCATAAAGGACGACCAATTCCTCGTCGGTCATCGTTTTCAAATTATTCATTACAGCTCAATTTTATTGGTTATCAGCGTAATGTTATGCTATAGGCAAATAGGGTTTTAGTTATACATTTAGTTATCGGCAGCAAAGTACGTGATTTTATTTTATCCGAACAAATTTTTTTCAAAAAAAATGCCCCAAACCGTACAAATATTGTACGAAATGGGGCTTTTAAGGTACGAAACGCCGTTTTTTGTTCGTATTTTTTTTTAGAATTTATAGCCGAGAGTGAGGGCAAAACGCGAGGTTTTGACCGTCAGATCGGATGGCGACGGCTCGACTGTCGGGATGCCGAGACCGTAATCTTCCTGTCCGGTTACCGAGAACGGGTACAGTTTTTCTTTCTGGACGCGATAGATGTACGCAAAGTCCATATAGAAATTCGGCGTGAAACGGTAGCCTAAACCGGTAGTGTAATAGGCTGTGGGCGCGGCGATTGTCGTGTAGTGAGGCACCGTCCCTGCGGTATAGACCTCCGAGGGGTTGTTCGTGTCGGTCAGGTAGTGCGTCATCGGGTTCGACTGCCAGACGTAGCCTGCGCGAACGGCAAGACGCGGCGTCGGTTTGATTTCCGCTCCGGCTTTGATCGTATGCGCATATTTGAAATCGTCGTTGATGATGCTGTTGTCGGCATCGAACGAGAAATCATCGCCCTCGCGCTCGCCAAGACGCATCATCCGGTAGTCGGTCAGCTCGTAGTCGAGGCTGAGCAGAGCCGAAGTACCTATCACGCCCGCAACGCTGAAAATCCATCTTGCAGGTGTTTGCAGCGCATAATCGGCAACCGAATTTTCGACAGGTGTCTCGGCGCTCATACTGGGCGGGTTGTCGCTTCCGAGATACGAGTCGCCTGTGGCAAAGTAATAGTCGGTCATCTTATACCATTTAGGCGAGTTGAACGCGACGCCGAGGCGCAGCGCGTTTATAGGACGTACTATCACGCCGAGATTGACGGAATATGCCGTGCCTTCGGTCTCAAGACTGTTTTCGAGCGTCAGATTGTCGCTGCCCGAAAACGTCTCGTGATGGCGCGAAGCCATCCGGTAATCTATATCGGTGATACCCAAGGTCATACCGAGAAATACGACGTCTGAAATATTCGTTGCCGCCGAAAAATTGTATTCTTTCATCGAGCCACGCTCACGGATATCGAGTACCGTTTCCTGCGGCGCATTCGGGAACGCCCCGTAGTAAATATCGTTTTGGGGATTGCGGTCGTCGGCAGGCACATAAAATCCTGATTCATAACCTAATATCGGTAGCCATTGTCCGCTAAGGTCGTGATTGTAGTAGGGGTCGTAAGTATCCGTCAGCTGCAATTCGTTAAGATAGATGCCGCCATCGCTGCCAAAGGCGTTAGTCGCCCTCGACGCCACATAGTCAGCCAAAGAGAACTGCGCCTTGCCTGCAGCCGAATATTTACGGTTAAATTCCTTCACCTTATTATACGAAAATCCTATATTCCAGCCTTTTATGCCTCGTTCAAAGCCTGTCGGGAAATAGCCTTCGTACGAGAAGTTATCCATCCCGAAAGCGTTATACTGACGGCTGTTTTTTATTCCGCCCCAGTCGGCTTTCACATTCGTATTATTGAAATCGAACGTGCCCTGAATTTCCGAACTGCGATAGACGCCCAGACCGGCAGGGTTGTGCGACATAGCTGACATATCTCCGCCGAGCGCTCCGAAAGCGCCGCCCATGCTCATCGAACGCGCCGAGCCGTTGAGGTCGGTCTGCGAAAAGCGGAAAGCGTCCATCTCGCCCTGAGCAAATGTTGCAACACAGACGGTCAGCATTATTCCGATGAATGATAATATTTTTTTCATTTGCGTATTTTTTCGATAAGATAAAGCAATCCAATCTCTTAGATTTGATCAGGCGAGACCGGATTGCTTAATTATTAATAATTAAAAAATAACGAATAGAGTCTGTTTACCGGCGACCACCGCCTGAACGACCGCCACCGCCGCTGCTGCTGCCGCTTGAACGACCACCCCCACTGCTGCCACCGCTGAAGCTGCCGCTTGAACGGCTGCTGCTGCTCGACGAATACGAGCTTGATGAGCGTGTCGATGTGCTTGGAGCGGTGCTGCGTACCGTTGAGCTGCCCGACGAACGGCTGCTGCTGCTCGGACTTACCGAGCGGGTTGTCGATGACGTACCTGTCGAACGGCGTGTTGTCGTCTGACTGCTGCTGCGCGTTACGCCTGAGCTGACGCCCGAATTACTTGAGCGGCTAATCGAGGTGTTATCCGTGCTGCGTCTTGAGTCTGTACGTAGCGATGTGCTGCTGCGACCTGTAGTGCTGCGCGTTGTCGTTGCGTCGGACGAGCGGGCATAGGTATTGCGCGAGCCTACTGTCGAGCGTCCCGACGGCGACGAGGTGCGATACGCTGTGCTGCGAGCCGACGTTGCTCTGCCTCCCGAACGGAGATACGAGCGATTGTCGTTGTAGCCGTAATAGCCTCCGTGACCATGACCGTAGCCATAGCCGTAATAGCCATAGTAATGATGGTGATAATGAGGATAATACCATCCCCATCCGCCATAATACCACGGGTCGTACCAGCCGGCATACCAACCGCCGAAGCCCCAGCCCCAATGCGGTCCCCAATAGCTTGAATACCACGGATTATACCACCATCCGCCAGAATACCACGGGTTGTACCAGCCACCATACCAGCCGCTGTAACCCATGTCGATATTGACATTGACCGTAGTCGCGCCATCTGAATAATCCGTATCGTAGCCGTAAGCGTAATAGCCATCGCTCAGGTGCAAATCGACATTGTCGGCGCCCGTGATGGTTATCTTACTTGGCGAATGATAGCGGATGACTCGCTCTGAATACTCGGTATCGGAAGAGCGAACGGGCACTGTGTCTTCGTAGTACAGTTCATCGTCTGCATATTCTTCAGGTCCGGTATATCTGCGGTTGTACGCATCAACGTCCATAATATCATTTGACACCGTACCGGATGACAGAGCAACCGGCGTTATCGTTTCGGTATTTTTCGCAACCGTGTTTTTCTTTTCCACAGTCTTGCTTTTGCTTTTCGCGGAAGAGAAATAAACGTCGTCGAAAAACTCATCCTGTGCTGCAATGGTCGAAACCGATGCAAGCATCAATAACATAGAAAATAACTTAATCATTGCTTTCATAGCTGTTTCTCCTCTTTTTAAAATATTTATAATCATCTCTTAATTACACTCTTTAGACAGTTTTGCCGCCTGAAGGTTTAATTAACACCTACAAATATACGATAAATTTTTGAAAATACGCGAGTTTTTACAATATTTAACTTACGTAATACATTATTTAACTTACTCAAGCAAAAGCCAAGCGGATTGTTCAAGGCTGTTCGGGCGCCTTATAGTTCTCACGCATAGACGTTTGCGTTTCTGTCGGAAAATCTGCAGGCACTTTTTGAGTTACTTTTCCGGTTGCCGCCCATTCGGCGCCGCGCAGCAGTGTTACCTGAAAACCGGTGCATTGCATAGCGGTATTGTTTTCGACCGTCGGTCCGGCGTGTCCTATCATCGTGTGGAAGATACGTCCTTTGCCATATTTAACGGTGAAGAGCAGCGGTTCTTCGCGTCCGGAGCCGCCTGTCGATGGATCGGAGTATGCCGTATAGAGCAGATCGGCGATGTCGCCCGGTCCGCGCATACGGTCGTACAGCTCGTCTTTGGCGTGTTTCCATTTCGTCGGCAGTCCGTCGATAATGGGATGGCTGGCGGTGCGACCGTTCATAATGTATTCGTGCTGCTGTCCGTGCGAGCCGCCTACACCGGGCGAGGTGTCGCGGACGAGCTTGCCGTCTTGCCAGTAAACCCAGGGTCCCGACTTCTCGTTACGTCCTTCCCAGCCGCCGAGAGCACATATCTGGTTAAACTCCGCCCAGTCGGGAAACGAGTTGTCGGCAGCGTGATAAACAACGACGCCGCCACCGTTGCGGACAAATTCCGTAAACCGTTCGTTGGTTACTTTGGGCCAGGCTTCGCCGTTATAATCGAGCACGACGAGGTCGTAAGGCGTGAAATCAAGCACAAAGCTCGACATCTCACCGCCCTTCGGGGGCGAGATAGCAAAATCTACTGCAAACATTCCCGAATTTTCGAGAATTTGCTTGAATACTACGTGGCTCACCTGCCAGTTGTGATTGTTTTGACCGGTGATTACCAGCGTCTTAATCGGTTGTTTTTCCGATGTACAGGCTAAAATCATGGCTGCCGAAAACAGCGCAAGAATTGACGAAAATATACGTTTCATAAGCATTTAAATTTAACTTTTGTTCAGCAAAGGTACGGAATTAACGCAAAAAAACAATACCTTTGCACGTTTAATTTTGCGTAATGAAAATATTTTTTACCCGAATATTATATATATCGCTGATAATAAACTCATTGATTGCGGTTGCCTCTGCCCAGTCGTGGCGCGACAACACGGCGGAGTTAGTGTATATGCCGCGCTATTTCGGTCCTAACGCCTTCCCGATTGTCGATTTGCACAGTGGCGCTGTCGGCAGCAGATGGGAGCTTGAAGTACGCGGCGAGATGCACCGTTACACCGGCGACGACACGCGCGACATCTATGCCCGACTGTATATTCCGGTGGTGAAAGAGCGCGTCGCGGTGGAACTGTGCGGAGTCGTTGTCGAAGATTATGTGATGACGCCCGAAACGCGCGACGAGCGCCATGCCGTCGAGACGGAATCGCCCATCACCTGCTATGGCGACCTGATTGTCAACACGTTTTTCCAGCTGATCAGGAGCGAGAGTCTGTTTGACCTGATGGTCGATATGCACCTCAAGACCGCCAGCGGCAGCCGACTATGCGATGCACGATATACCGACGCGGCATCGTACGGCTTCAATATCACGATAGGACGCAATATAGCACAAAACGCCAGCCGCACGTTTGCGTGGCGACTGCAGGGCATGGCGGGTTTTTACTGCTGGATGACCAACGATATGGTGCACCGTCAGAACGACGCTATCACTTACGGCGCGGGGACGAGCCTCGCCTATCGAAACATCTTGCTTGCGGTTGACTATTCAGGCTTCAACGGCTATAAAAATGCGGGCGACCGTCCGGCTATGATACGCACGAAATTTGATTTTGAATACCGTAAAAACATTATCTCGCTGCGCTACAAACATGGCGTTCACGACTATCTCTACGACACCTATTCGATAGGATATATCCGCTGCTTCTGAACTGCGATTATTTTCAGCGAAAAACGAAATACAGAAATCCGAGCAGTCCGAAGATGGCTATCGCGATGATATTGAACGGCAGATTGGTACGAAACAGTCCGGGTTCGATATTGATAGCTTTATGGTCTGCCTTAGCTGAGCGGGCGTCGGTAATCATCACCACCCCAAGCAGTGCGAAGGCGACGACAAGGCAGTAAATCGAATCGGGCGCAAACGCA
Organism: Tannerella sp.; assembly: GCA_031272455.1. Lineage (GTDB taxonomy): Bacteria > Bacteroidota > Bacteroidia > Bacteroidales > Tannerellaceae > Tannerella. The sequence continues at coordinate 26,936 of JAISTS010000077.1, forward strand.
GCAAAGGGTTTCAGCAGGAAGGTCGTAATCACTCCCACTATCGCCGATACAGCGATGATGATATATCCGAGGCGGGATTTGCGACGGTTATGCTCGGCGTCGGCGATGGGCGCATCAGCCATTTTGCCCGTGTCGGCAAGGCTCAAACCGACAAAGACAACCGTCAGTATGATAAACACATAGCCTATACGAACGATAAAGGGCATATCGGGTATAAGAAATTTGAACAGAAACGCCACAGGCAAGGTCAGCAGCGCCGTCCACAAGGCAGCGCCCGACGTGGCTTTGCGCCAGAACATACCGAGGAAGAATATCAGGAACACACCCGGATAGATAAAACCGGTATATTCCTGTATGACGGGATAGACCTGATCGAGCGAGGCAAACTGCGGCGCAATCAGCGTAGCGACAGCCAGAGCGACGAAAGCGACTATCCGTCCGACGGCGACCAACTGCTTGTCGCCCGCGTCAGGCTTGATATATACCTTATAAATATCCATCGTGAATATCGTCGAAGCGCTGTTGATTATCGAACTTAGCGACGAGACGACGGCTGCCACAAGCGCAGCAAAAGCCAGACCGGTAACGCCGGCGGGCACGATGTTGTTAAGCAGCCAAGGGTAGGCTTCGTCCGACTTGCCGATGTCGGCTCTCAATACCAGCGCACAGATACCAGGAATGACGACAAGCAGGGGCACAAGCAGCTTCAGGAAGCCCGCAAATGCCAATCCGTACTGTGCCTCGCGAACGCTTTTGGCTGCTAATCCGCGTTGGATGATATACTGGTTGAAGCCCCAGAAACAGGTATTCGTAAGCCACATCGAACCGAAAATCACCGCGACGCCGGGAAGATCGAGGAAAGCGTCTTTTTCGGCGCCACCCGTACCATCGGGAACGAAATATTTCCCCTTTTCGATTATCATGTGAAAATGCTGCGGAGCTTCTTCAAAAATCCTTACGAAACCGGCAAGGACGCCATGCCCGTCGCCGACAGCGTTCAGCGCCAGTATGGTCGTAACCAATCCGCCGCCAAAGAGGAATATGACCTGTATCACGTCGGTCCACGCGACGGCTTTCAGTCCGCCATAGAGCGAATACAGCGCCGAGAAAAACGACAAGCCGACGATGCCATACATGAGCGGGATGCCCAGCACCTTTTCGAGAGCAAGGGCGCCAAGATAGCTTACCGATGTAAGGTTGACAAACACGTACATCAGCAGCCAGAACACCGACAGGCTGGTGCTGACGCGACGGTCGTAACGCTGGTTGAGGAACTGAGGCATAGTATAGATGCCTGTGCGCAGGAAAACGGGCAGGAAAAACTTGGCTACAATCAGCAGCACAGCCGCCGCCACCCATTCGTAGCAGGCGACAGCCATACCTATGGCATAGCCCGAACCCGACTGCGCGATGAAATGCTCGGCAGAGATATTGGCGGCAATCAGCGAGGCGCCGATAGCCCACCACGTCAGCGAACGGTTTGCAAGAAAATAGTCCTTGGTCGTCTTGTCAACGCCCTTCTTCGTACGCGACACCCACAGTCCGAGCGTCGTAATCACAACAGCGTAAACAATAAATATTATCCAGTCAATCAGCGTAAAATGAGTCATATCTTCTTTTTTGCATTATGATTTCGAGGTGCAAAGATACGTTAATTTACTCAAGTACAAAAAATATGCAGGAAATCGTTTATCGTTCCGAAAAGGACGCCGTTCGTTTCGTTAGCTTTCAGTTTGTCGAAACCGTATTCCGTCGCCCAGTTACGCAAATCGTCATTTGCCGCCGGGCGTCCGAGAGAATTTATATATGAACTTAAAGCTTCGTTAGCTGCTTTGAGATAATCAAACGCGCTTTCTGAAGAGACTATATTTTCGTGCCCGCTGTTCCATTCGTCCGAGCAGAACACCGTAACAACATTCGGGTTTGTGATCAAGTTGGTAAAGTGCGTTGTCGCATATTCGTCAGGCGTTACCATTACGTCTTTTGTGCCCTGAATGAGCATTACGGGAATATTCGCTTTGTTTATGCCCTCGACTGCGGTGTATGACTCGCCGCCAAAATCGTCGCGGTCGAGCATAACAAGAAACGGCTTCATCAGATAAAACAGCAGCGGCGGCGCCTCTTTTGCCGAAGCCTCGACCATACTGCGAGCAGTGTTCATTCCGGCAATGCTTACAACGGCATCGACCGCAGCTCCGGCTTCGTAATTCAGCACGGCGCAAACTGCAAGCCCGCCCTGACTGTGCCCCATCAGCGCAAGCGGCTTGTCCGCAAGCACGTCAATGCCTTTTACACACACGATCGCCGCCTCAAGGTCATATACCGCCTGATAGAGCGAGACCCGACTTGTGCCACCGCTGGCTTTCACGCCCGTGCCGTCGAACGCAAAAACGCACCAGTCGCGATTTACGAGAAACTCGATCTGCGACAGGTAGGCATCCTGCGAACCGCCGAAGCCGTGTACGAATATGACAACTCCGGCGCTTGAGGCTTTGTCGCCATAGACGTAGCCGACAAGCTCGTTTTCACCTGACATAAAGGTGAGCTTTTCGCGCGGCAACGTCGTTTTGAAGTCTTCGTAAGTCGTGTACCTCGACCAGTACTTCCCCTCTTCAACCCGCGCAAAAGCGTTTTTTAGCACCAAATGCACCGAAACAAAGCCGCCGATTATGTACAGCGCAACGAGACAGGCGACGCAGATAAGCGTAATTTTTAGCAATCGTGAAATTTTCTTTTTTCCCATTATAGTTTGCATTTTTGTTTGATGCGACAAAGATAAGAAAAATTTTTTTTAACGGCGTGCTTTGCGCGTACATTATATATATTGCTGTTGCAGGATTTTCCGATGTCGAAAAAAATCCGTACCTTTGCAGCGTGAAAAAAAGATTGGAGGCAAGAAATGATTATAATCAATGATTTGGATGTTCAGTTCGGGAAACGTATCCTGTTTCAGGACGTTAACCTGAAGTTTACGCCGGGCAACTGCTACGGCATCATCGGCGCTAACGGAGCCGGTAAGTCAACCTTCCTGAAAGTTATCAGCGGCGAGAAAGACCCTACGCGCGGGCATATCACTATGGCGCCGGGCGAGCGTATGTCGGTGCTGGCTCAGGACCACTTTGCGTTCGACGAATACACCGTCCTCGACACCGTACTGATGGGGCACGACGCTCTGTGGAAGATTATCACCGAGAAGAACGCGATATATGCGAAGGAGAATTTCACCGACGCCGACGGGATTCGCGCATCCGAACTTGAAGAACGGTTTGCCGAGATGGAAGGATGGAACGCCGAGAGCGACGCTGCCAGCCTCTTGAGCGGTCTGGGCATACGCGAGTCGCTGCACGGCAACCTGATGCGCGACCTGAGCGGCAAGCAGAAAGTGCGCGTGCTGCTTGCGCGTGCGCTGTTTGGCAAGCCCGACAATCTGCTTTTGGATGAGCCTACTAACGACCTCGACCTCGAAACCGTCGCGTGGCTCGAAAACTATCTTGCCAACTTCGAGCAGACGGTACTTATCGTCAGCCACGACCGTCACTTTCTCGACTCGGTATGTACGCACACGGTCGATATCGACTTCGGCAAACTGAAACTATTTGCCGGCAACTACAGTTTCTGGTACGAATCGAGCCAGCTTGCATTGCGTCAGCAACAGCAGCAAAATAAGAAAGCGGAAGAGAAGAAGAAAGAACTTGAGGAGTTTATCCGCCGTTTCAGCGCCAACGTAGCAAAGTCGAAGCAGACGACGAGCCGCAAGAAGATGCTCGAAAAGCTGAATATCGAAGAGATACAGCCTTCGTCGCGACGCTATCCGGGGATACTGTTTTCGCCCGGACGCGAACCCGGCAATCAGATTCTCGAAGTGAAAGGGATGAGCAAAAGTATCGAAGGCGAGACGCTCTTTCGCGACTTGAATTTCAATGTCGAACGCGACGACAAGATAGTGTTTCTCAGTCGCGACCCGCGAGCGATGACGGCTCTGTTTCAAATCATCAACGGCGAAGACAAACCCGACGCAGGCGAATACAAGTGGGGGCAGACCATCACGACGGCATACCTCCCGCTCGACAATGCACGGTATTTCAATTCGGATTATAACCTGATTGAGTGGCTCAGCCAGTTTGCCGCCGACACTAACGAGGTGTTCCTGAAAGGATTTCTCGGACGAATGTTGTTTTCGGGCGACGAGCTGCTGAAGAAAGTCAACGTACTGTCGGGCGGCGAAAAGATGCGCTGTATGATTTCGCGTATGATGCTCAAAGACGCCAATACACTCGTTCTCGATACGCCAACCAACCATCTTGACCTTGAGTCGATACAGGCGTTCAATAATACCTTAGTCAATTTCAAGGGCAATATCCTCTTCGCGAGCCACGACCACGAATTTATCCAGACAGTCGCCAACCGCGTGATTGAGTTGACGCCGAACGGCAATATCGACAAAATCACCGAATATGATGACTATATCAGCGACCCGAATATCGCCGCTCTGCGCGACAAGCTCTACGGCACGGCATAAGCGCCGCGAGCTTTATTTTGCGTAGCTGACTGAGCGAGTCTCGCGGATGACAGTGATTTTCACCTGACCCGGATAGGTCATCTCATCCTGAATTTTCTTTGCGATCTCTGCCGACAGGCTTTCGGTATCTTCGTCGGTTATCTTGTCGGCGCCGACGATGACACGCAGCTCGCGTCCCGCCTGAATAGCATAGGTCTTTACTACACCCGGATAGGTCATAGCCAGATGTTCGAGGTCGTTCAGTCGTTTGAGATATGCCTCGACGATTTCGCGGCGTGCACCCGGACGTGCGCCTGAAATGGCGTCGCAGACCTGCACGATGGGAGCGATAAGGCTGGTCATCTCGACTTCGTCGTGATGTGCTCCTACGGCATTGCAGATGTCGGGTTTCTCTTTGTACTGTTCGCAGATTTTCATTCCGAGGATGGCGTGCGGCAGTTCGGGCTGGTCGTCGGGCACCTTGCCGATGTCGTGCAGCAGACCGGCGCGGCGTGCTTTCTTCGGGTTGAGACCAAGCTCGGCAGCCATAATAGCGCAGAGGTTAGCCGTTTCGCGGGCGTGTTGCAGCAGGTTTTGCCCGTACGACGAGCGATATTTCATCTTACCTATCATACGTACAAGTTCGGGATGCAAGCCGTGCACGCCGAGGTCGATAGTTGTGCGTTTGCCTATCTCGACAATCTCTTCTTCGATTTGTTTGCGCACGCGGACGACCACTTCTTCGATACGTGCGGGATGGATACGTCCGTCCTGAACGAGCTGGTGCAGTGCCAGACGCGCCACTTCGCGACGAACAGGGTCGAAGCCCGACAGCACGATAGCTTCGGGAGTGTCATCGACGATGATTTCTATACCCGTAGCCGCTTCGAGAGCGCGGATATTACGTCCTTCGCGACCGATGACGCGCCCTTTGATTTCGTCGGAGTCGAGCGGGAACACCGTTACGGCATTTTCGACCGCCGTCTCGGTTGCCAATCGCTGTATGGAACGGATGATGACGCGCTGCGCTTCTTTGTTTGCCGTCATCTTCGCCTCTTCCATTATCTCGTTGACATAAGAGGCAGCCTGCGTTTTGGCTTCGTCCTTGAGCGATTCGACAAGGCGTTCGCGGGCGTCGTCAGCCGACAGTCCTGCTATAGCTTCGAGATGGACAACTTCCTGCTGATGCAGTTTTTCGAGGTCTTGTCGCCGCTTTTCGATAGCCGACAGCTGTATGCTCATATTTTCGCGTTGCTGTTCGACGTCGAGCGAGCGGCGTTGCAGTTCTTCCTGCCGCTGGTTGAGCGACATTTCACGTTGCCGTTGTTTGCTTTCCTGCGACTGAAGGCGCGAGTTGCGTTCAGCCGATTTCTTTTCAAACTCGGTTTCCAACCGGAGGAAATGTTCTTTAGCCTCCAGAATCTTTTTCTCTTTCGTTACCTCAGCTTCTTTTTCGGCGTCGGCAATCATCTTTTTTACCCGCGATTTACCGCCGGCATTTATCAGGAACCATGTCAGCAGCGCACCCGCTACTGCACATCCTGCATAGATCAATATCTCCATTTTTTCGTTTCGATTCGTTAAAATATTTATAAAAGAGCACCATAACGTCATCATACGGCTATTGCCGCACGACCGAATGGCGCTCGAAATTTCTTTTCTGCTTGGTTATTCACCCGAAATCGGTATGCAGGCGTCTAACTCGTCCGATAAGGTCTGTATGTGCTGCAGGGCGGTTGTGGGGTCGTAAAGTTCCAGAAGCCGTTCAAAATCTGTTGCTGCCTGAATTGCAGCCATTGTCAGCAATTCCGTACCGCTGAGCGTTTTGACAAACATTTGTTTGTACTTAGCGATAAGCGATTCGAGCCTTTTTGCGGCTTTGCGTATGGTGGCTTCTGTTCGCTCGTCTCCGCGCCCGACAATGATCTTGATTGTCGTATCCGCCACATTCACGCTTATAATTAACTCTTCCCTTTTCACAACTACCCGTTTAACAGCGCGATACATTTGTCGATTTCTCGCACCATATTCAACAATTGCTTCCTTGCGTTTTTCACGTCGCCGTACATCACGGATGCCGCACGTACTGTCAGCAACGAAGCATATTTGTCGTTCAACGACCTTATTTCGTCAGCCGCCTGCCGGACGAGTTGCCTCTCGTGCTGCAGCTGTTCGTCAAGCTCAGCGCTCTTTTTCTTCTGTTGTTCAAACAAAAACATAAGAGTGCGCTGCCTGCGTTCCAGTTCGACTAACTGTTGTTTTACTTCTTCGGTCATATCATCGCCAAATTGCTGACAAAAGTAGATATTTGAAACGAAAAATACAATTTTATTTTATTTTTTTTAAAAGAAAAAAAGTTGCCCGTTCTTCGTCGAACAACTTTTTATCCTAAAATACACGGACTTAAGCCGTATCAGACCAACCAGAAGAATATTTCGCCATCTTTCTCGGCGCCATCGATTTTTCCTTCTTTGGCTAACCATCCGAGAGCCGCGAACAGTTCTTTTTCGGTTTTGATTTTCGTTTCTTTCTTAAGTTCTTTAACACTCAGACGTCCGGACTTGTTAAGCGCTTTCCAGACGTATCCTGCATTTGTTCCAATTTGCGTAATCATAATTTTGTTCCTTTATTAATGATACATTCCGAATGATTCAGCCGCAAAATTACAAAAAATATTTTAAAAATCACGCTTTTGGTCATTATTTTTTGTTTTTTCGATGCAATCTGCTCGAAATTTCAGCTTTTCAGGGTCGCGAACGCCTTGCCCATCGAGCGGATAATGTCGCCTGCGACGAGGCTTTCCTGCGAAGCTTCAGCCGCTGCGATGTCGCCCGCCAAGCCGTGCAGATAGACGCCCGTAACGGCTGCCTGCTCAGGTTCGTAGCCCTGCGCCAGCAATCCGAGTATAATACCTGTCAGGACGTCGCCGCTGCCTGCCGTCGCCATGCCGGGGTTGCCGGTCGTGTTGAATCGCACTTTGCCTGCGCCGGTGCAAACGGCTGTGTATGCACCTTTCAGCACGATATTGATACGATAACGGGCAGCCATCGCAACAGCTTTATTTATCCGCTCGCCGACGGAGACGCTCGCGCCCACCAGTCGGTCGAACTCGCCCGCATGTGGCGTCAAAACCGTGTTCGCAGGCAAGATATCGAGCATCCGGCTGTTATGCGCAAGGATGGTGATTGCATCTGCGTCGATCACAAGCGGCTGTGTGGCAGTGCAAAGCAGCGTTTCGAGCGCTCGACGTGCCGTTTCGCCGATTCCGATTGCCGGTCCGATGCCGACAGCCTGATAGCGTGCGATGTCGGGCAAGGTCGAGATGCTGTCGCTATCGTGGTCGAGGCTCAGCATCGCTTCGGGAACGGCTGTCTGGAGGATAATCTCGCCGCATTGCGGGATATGCACCGTCAGCAGCCCTGCTCCGCTGCGCAAACAGGCTTTGGCAGCCAGCACTGCGGCGCCCATCCTGCACCTGCCGCCCGCCATCAGCAAAGCGTGTCCGAACGTGCCTTTGTGCGCAAATTCGGGACGCTCGCGAAGGCTCATCCGCACGGCATCGCTGTCGGTAATCGTATAATCCACATCGCCCAAGTCGCTTATCTTATTCGCATTAAACATTTTATCCATATCATTTGACACTTTGACAAGCCAAAATTACGGATTTTTTTTAACTGATTTGCTTTCTGATTGCTAAAATTTGTGTAAGTTTGCCCCTCTAAAGACTAATTTTTTTCGGATGAATGATATCATCAGACTGAAAGACAGAGACTTTGAACTGTATATCGGCGAGGCTGCCATTGTTGGCGCCATTGAGCGTATGGCTGTTGAAATTGAACGCGATATGAGCGGACGCGATCCGCTGTTTGTCGGTATTCTCAACGGCGCGTATATGTTTGCCGCCGAGCTGATGAGCAAGCTGTCGCCGTCGTACGAGCTGACTTTTGCCGCCTATTCGTCGTATCGCGGCACGCAATCCGAGGGAAAGGTCAAAGAGCTGCTGCCGGTCAGGGGCGACACCGCCGGACGCACCGTCATACTGCTTGAAGATGTGGTTGACACGGGTCTGACGATGCAATACGTGATGAGCAAGCTGCGCGAGTCGGGCGCTACCGATGTGCGTCTGGCTACTATGCTGCTCAAACCCGATGCGTTGCAATGCGACCTGCAACCCGACTATGTCGGTATGGAAATCAGCAACGACTTCATCGTCGGCTTCGGACTTGATTATGATGGCGCAGGACGCTCATCGCGAGATATTTACAAAATTATAAAACATAAATAAAAAGAAAAGGAAAACCTATGACGAATATTGTAATTTTTGGCGCTCCCGGTTCGGGCAAAGGCACTCAGAGCCAGTTAATGATTGACAAATACGGTCTGGATTATATATCGACCGGTAATGTGCTGCGCGAGGCTATCAAAGCGGGCAGCGAACTTGGCAAACAGGCTAAAGGCTATATGGACAAAGGGAAACTCGTGCCGGACGACCTTATAATCAAGCTTATAGCTGATTTTTTAGACAGCAATCCCGACTCCAAAGGCGTCATATTCGACGGATTTCCGCGCACCATACCTCAGGCGCTGGCATTGAAGGAACTGTTGAACGAACGCGACACGGACGTATCCGTAATGCTCGATTTACAGGTTGAAGACGAGGAACTTATCAACCGCCTGCTCGAACGGGGCAAGATTTCGGGACGTACGGACGACAATCTCGACACTATCAAGGCTCGCCTTGACGTTTATCACACACAGACGGCTCCGCTTGCCACACACTACATCGGCGAAGGCAAGCGCGTGGCGATAAAAGGCATCGGAACGATTGAAGAAATATTCAGCCGTATCGACGAGGCTGTCGCCAAGTTGCTATAAATAAAACGTTTATGTCCGAATCCAATTTCGTCGATTACGTAAAAATTTATTGCCGTTCGGGAAGTGGCGGCGCCGGTTCTACGCATTTCCGGCGCGAGAAATATATCCCCAAAGGCGGTCCCGACGGTGGCGACGGCGGTCGCGGCGGACACGTCTATCTTCGCGCCAACCGCAATCTCTGGACGCTGCTGCACCTCAAATACGAGCGCCACGTCTTTGCCACATCGGGCGAAAGCGGCAGCGCCAAACGCAGCACGGGCAAAGACGGTGAAGACCGCTATATCGAAGTGCCCTGCGGAACGGTGGTGCACGACGCCGAAACGGGCGAATATATCTGCGACGTAACCGACGACGGACAGACCGTAATGCTGCTTCGCGGCGGCAAGGGCGGACGGGGTAACACGCATTTCAAGACGGCGACAAATCAGGCTCCACGCTATGCTCAGCCGGGCGAACCTTGCGAAGAACGCGCTGTCATCCTGCAACTTAAGCTGCTCGCCGACGTTGGTCTGGTGGGCTTTCCCAACGCCGGCAAATCGACGCTACTGTCGGTCGTATCAGCCGCCAAACCCAAAATCGCCGACTATCCTTTTACGACGCTGGAGCCTAATCTCGGTATGGTGCAGTATCGCGACAACCGCTCGTTTGTGATGGCTGACATTCCGGGTATCATCGAAGGGGCATCCGAAGGTAAAGGGCTGGGATTGCGCTTTTTGAGGCATATCGAACGTAACTCGCTGCTGCTCTTTATGATACCTTCGACGGCTAAGCATATCGACAAAGAATACAAAATCCTCGACCGCGAACTTGTCCGCTACAATCCCGAACTTGCAGGCAAAAATCGCGTTATTGCTATCACAAAAACAGATTTATCGGACGCAAAAGAACTGTCTGCACTGAAAAAAACTCTGCCCAAAGGCATACCAAGCGTAATGATTTCAGCCGTTACCAATTCCGGCATTACGGAACTGAAAGACCTGCTCTGGACCGAACTTAACCGCGAAACGTTCCACGACGCCGACGAAATTATCCGGCGCGATATGGATTTGTCAAATGGAGAGGATGAGGACGTTTAGCCGGCAGACAGCGCCCTCTTGAACCGTACAATAAACTCTTCAGCCAACTCGTGCGTCAGGCACAGAGGCGGCAAAAGACGGATGGTGCCGATACCCGCTACGCCCGTGAAAACTTTTTCGTCGAACAGCAGGCGATTGCGCAGTTCCTTTATCGGATAGTCGAAATCTATTCCTATCATCAGCCCGCGCCCGCGCACTTCGGTAATGCCGGAGATGGTTTTCAGCTCGGTGCGCAAATATTCACCCACAGTAGCTGCGTTTTCTATCAGCTTTTCCTGTTCAATTATATCGAGTACGGCTATTGCTGCGGCGCAGGCAAGATGATTGCCGCCGAAAGTGGTGCCCAGCATACCGTAAAATGGCTTAAACATCGGACTTATCAGCACAGCGCCCATCGGGAAACCGTTGGCTATGCCTTTAGCGACTGTGATAACATCGGGACGTATATCGGCGTACTGATGCGCGAAGAATTTCCCGCTGCGCCCGTATCCCGACTGTATCTCGTCGAGGATAAGACATACGCCGTATTGAGTACAGAGGCTGCGCAGAGTGCGGAAAAAATCGTCGTCCGGCTGACGTATGCCGCCTACACCCTGTATGCCCTCGATGATGACAGACGAGACGTCGCCTTTCTTCAGCTCTTCTTCGACAATAGCAGGCTCGTTGAACGGCAGATAGGTAACCGGAAAGCCTTCGTTGATGGGAGCGATGATAGCGGGATTGTCTGTTACGCGAACTGCCGCAGAGGTGCGTCCGTGAAACGATTTCTTAAACGCAACGACACGCTTGCGTCCGTTATGAAACGAGGCGAGTTTGAGGGCGTTCTCGTTGGCTTCGGCGCCGGTATTTATCAGAAAGAGCGAATAATCGTCATAGCCGCTTGCACGTCCGAGCTTGTCTGCCAGCGTATGTTGCAGGCTGTTGACAACGGAGTTTGAATAGAAACCAAGATTGTGCAACTGTCGCGTTATCGCTTCGATATACGCAGGATGACTGTGCCCGACGGATATGACGGCATGTCCGCCGTAGAGGTCGAGATATTCGTTTCCTTTGGAATCCCATACGTGGCAGCCTTTGCCGCGAACAATTTCTATATCGAAGAGGGGAAAAACGTCGAAGAGGGTCATAATTATTTGTAGTAAGTAATTAGTAGTAAGTAGATGATCTTTTAAAAGGCTGAGGGTTTGAGGTGAAGCCCGACGGTTTCTTCGAGATTAAACATCAGGTTCATATTATGCACCGCTTGCCCGCTGGCGCCTTTCAAGAGGTTGTCGATGACAGACGTAACTAACAGCATATCATCTTTTTTATGGAGATGCAGCAGGCATTTGTTCGTGTTCACGACTTGCTTCAAATCGGGCGCTTTGTCGGTTATGAACGTGAACGAATGGTCGTCGTAGTAGGTCTCGTATATCTTTATCAACTCGTCAAGCTCGACAAGGCATTTCGTATAGACAGTAGCGAAGATGCCACGTGTGAAACAGCCGCGCACGGGGATAAACCAGAGTCCGCTCTCAAAGCTGTTTTGCAGCTGAACAAGGCTTTGGCGTATCTCGGCAAGATGCTGATGTTCAAACGGTTTATAGATAGAGATATTATCGTTGCGCCAGCTGAAATGCGAGGTATCCGAAGGCTTTACACCTGCGCCTGTAGAGCCTGTTATAGCGTTGATATGCAGATCGTTAGTCAGCATCAGATGCTTGGCAAGCGGCAGCACAGCCAGCTGGATAGCAGTGGCGAAACAGCCCGGATTAGCCGTATATTGAGCGCTGCAGATAGCTCGACGGTTCAGTTCCGGCAGTCCGTAAACGAAGGCGTGGTCGGGCGCAGCAATGCGGTAGTCGGTGCTGAGGTCGATAACTTTAAGCCTCTCCGGCAGCACATGACTTTCCATAAAACGCCGAGTATCACCGTGCGCCGAGCAGCAAAACAGCAGGTCGATTTCATCCATCGGGACATTGTTCGAGAACGTCATATCCGTTTCGCCATACAGTCCGGCGTGAACCGACGACAGCCGGTTGCCCGCATTGCTGTTGCTGTTCACAAAAGCAATTTCGACGTCAGGATGATTGAGCAACAGCCGTATAAGCTCACCCGCCGTATATCCGGCTCCACCAATTATTCCGGTTCGTATCATACGATAATTCTATTACGGCACAAAGATACTGACTTTTTGAGAAAACATAGACTGTCGCAGAGTTTTTTTTCAGATACTTTGCAAATTTCGCAAAACATTCATATCTTTGCCAAAAATAATTTTAAATAATAAAACTATGGCATACAACGATTTAGAAATCAGATTTATCACGGGAGCGCAACTCCTGTATGGCGGCGACGCTGTCGTCGCGGTGGACGCTCATTCCGCCGAAATAGTCAAGGGACTGAACGATTCAGGCGCTCTGCCCTTGAAAGTTGTTTACAAAGGGACGGTCAACTCTGCCGCCGAGGTATCTCAGGCATTTGCGGAGGCAGACAACGACCCCCGCTGCGCCGGCGTCATCACGTGGATGCACACCTTCTCGCCGGCGAAGATGTGGATACACGGCTTGAAGAACTACCGCAAGCCGCTGCTGCACCTCCACACGCAGTATAACGAGAAGATACCATGGTCGGAGATAGACATGGACTTTATGAACCTCAACCAGTCGGCGCATGGCGACCGCGAGTTCGGCTTCATCACCAGCCGTCTGCGCAAGCCCCGCAAGGTCGTTGTAGGCTATTGGAAAGACGCCTCCACGCAGGCAAAGATAGCCGTCTGGATGCGCGTTTGCGCTGCTTGGGCAGATGCTCAGTCGATGCGTATCATCCGTTTCGGCGACAATATGAACAACGTAGCCGTAACCGACGGCGACAAGGTAGAAGCCGAAATACGTTTGGGCTATCACGTTGATAATGCGCCTATTGCGACGCTTGTGCCATACGTCGAGGCGGTAACGGAAGCAGAGATAGACGCCTTAATAGCCGAATACTCAAAGCAGTACGACTTTGCCGACGACTGCAAGCCCGGCGCCGACAAGCACCAATACGTCCGCGACGCCGCCGCACAGGAAATAGGTCTGCGCCGCTTCCTCGAAGACAAGGGCGCTAAGGCGTTCACTACCAGTTTCGACGAACTCGAAGGCATGAAGCAGTTGATGGGCTTTGCCTCGCAGCGCCTGATGGCGGAAGGCTACGGCTTCGGCGCCGAAGGCGACTGGAAGACCGCCGCCTTAGTACGCACGATGTGGGTCATGGGTCAGGGGCTGCCCGGCGGACAGTCGTTCCTCGAAGACTATACGCTCAACTTCGACGGCGCCAACTCGTCAATCCTTCAGGCGCACATGCTCGAAATCAATCCCGAAATAGCCGCCAAACGCCCGCGCATAGAGGTACATTTCCTCGGCATAGGCGACGCCCGCACCTGCGCCCGCCTCGTCTTTCAGGCACATCCGGGCGACGGCATAGCAGCCACCCTTGTTGATATGGGCAATCGTTTCCGTATGCTTGTCAACAAAGTGAAAGTGATTGAGCCGCAGCCGCTTCCCAAACTGCCCGTAGCCTGCGCGCTGTGGATACCGCAGCCCGACTTCGAGGTCGGCGCCGGAGCATGGATACTTGCCGGCGGCACCCACCACTCAAGTTTCTCGTA
>JAISTS010000124.1 GCA_031272455.1 Tannerella sp.
GAGGAAATCCACCGCACCGAAGCCGAAATCGAACGACTGAACCGGGAACTTGCGGAACGCACCGACTACGAATCGGATGATTTTCAGCGAATTATCGACCGAGTAACATCCTTATCCGAACATTTGCAAATGACCGGAGGCTCTAATTATCAGGCCGAATTAGAGCGCACACTGACAGGCTTGGGGTTCGAGCGTGAGGACTTCGATCGTCCGACTTCGGAATTTAGCGGCGGCTGGCGTATGCGTATTGAGCTGGCTAAACTGCTGCTTCGCCGTCCTGATGTATTGCTGCTTGATGAGCCGACCAATCACCTTGATATTGAGTCGATTCAATGGCTCGAAACGTTTATCGCGCATCATTCCAATGCCGTCATACTTGTGTCGCACGACCGCGCATTCATCGACAATACCACTTCGCGAACGCTCGAAATTGAGCTTGGGCATATCTACGACTACAAAGTCAAGTATTCCGAATATGTCGTCCTGCGGCGCGAACGGCGCGAACAGCAGCTCCGTGCTTACGAAAACCAGCAGAAAATGATAGCTGATACAGAGGCATTTATCGAGCGTTTCAGGTATAAACCGACCAAAGCCGTGCAGGTGCAATCGCGCATCAAACAGTTGGAAAAAATTGAGCGTATTGAGGTGGACGAGGAGGATAATTCGGCGCTTAGGCTTAAGTTTCCGCCTGCGCCGCGTTCAGGTTCGTATCCGGTTATAGCAGAGAATGTTACGAAGCGATACGGCTCTCATCTCGTTTTTGCTGACGCTACTTTTACCATACATCGCGGCGACAAAGTGGCTTTCGTCGGCAGAAACGGCGAAGGCAAGACGACAATGGTAAAGTGCATAATGAATGAGATTGATTTTGAGGGGATTATGACGCTTGGGCATAATGTGAAAATCGGATATTTCGCACAAAATCAAGCTGAGCTGCTCGATGGCGAACTGACTGTTTTCGAGACGGTTGATTATGTTGCGCAGGGCGATATCCGCACAAGAATACGCGATATACTTGGCGCCTTTATGTTCGGAGGCGAGACGGCGGATAAAAAGGTCAAAGTGCTGTCGGGGGGCGAACGCAGTCGTCTGGCAATGATACGTTTACTGCTTGAGCCGGTCAATCTGCTTATCCTCGACGAACCGACCAATCATCTTGATATGCGTTCAAAAGACGTACTGAAAGATGCTTTGCGCGACTTCGACGGCACTCTGATTGTGGTCTCGCACGACCGCGAATTTCTTGACGGTCTGGTAGATAAGGTATATGAGTTTGGCAACTGCCGCGTCAGGGAGCATCTCGGCGGTATTTACGAATTTCTCGAACGCAAACAGATTGAGAGCCTGCGTGAATTAGAACGCAAAAACATACAGACATCGGTTGATAATCAGTCTGTTGCGCAGAATGACACCTCTGTCAAATCCTCAAAGCTAACTTACGAAGAGCAAAAAGAGCAGAGCCGGACAATTCGCCGTATGGAAAAAGCTGTTGCCGAAGCGGAAAGCCGGATCGAAAAGCTCGAAAGCGAGATTGCAGCGACGGAATTGCGAATGACGACACCCGAAGGCGCTTCAGACACAGCGCTTTACACTCGGCACGAACAGCTAAAAAACGCACTGTCGGACGCTATGGAGGAATGGACCGAACGAACCGTCGAACTCGAAAATGCCTTCCCCGACCGCTGAAAGCCAAGGCTGCAGACGGATAAAAAAATTTGAGACAATATTTTTATCCGAAACTGCGTATTATTTTACGGAAAAAAACTACCTTTGTCTTGCAAAACGAAACAGACAAAACATAAAACGATATGAAGACAAATTTAAGTTCAAAAATCACTTTGACTAAGATACCGAAGCGGTTTTATCATCCAGCTAATGCCTACGAACACTCTGTTCTGGCGCGGTTTGAGAAGATTCCGACATATATCTACGAGTCGATAGACGAAGGCTCGGCGTCGGTAGCTCATCACATTGCCGACGAAATCAGAAAAAGCAGCCGTGAGTCGCGCAACTTCGTTCTGGCGTTGCCGGGCGGTCGTTCCGTCAGGTGCGTCTTTAACGAATGGATTAAGATGTACAAAAAACGCGAATTAAGCTTTGAGAATGTGATAGTTTTCCTCGTTAACGAGTTTTATCCACTGACGAGCGAAGCAAACAGCAACCTTGCACATCTGCGCGAAACCTTCCTTAATCACGTGAATATCAAAAAGGAAAATATTCATTATCCCGATGGATTTATGAATAAAGATGAGATTTATGACTACTGTCGTCGATACGAACAGGATATTGATAACGCCGGAGGCATTGATTATCTGCTGTTAAGCATCGGACATAACGGGCGTATAGCGTTCAATCCTCCGGGCACAGCCATCAGTTCGCGGACGCATCTTGTGCTGCTCGACAGCGACTCGCGCAAAGAGGCTGCGCAGCGTTTTCATTCTATCGACAACGTGCCGTCGAGCATCATCACGATGGGGCTGTCAACCATTCTGAAAGCAAAAAACGTTGTTCTGCTATCGTGGGGCGCAGGTAAAGCTAACGATGTGCATCATACGACCGAAGGCAAGGCGGGCGACAACTATCCCGCCACCTGTCTGCAAAGCCACACTTCGTGTCAGGTGATTACCGATATTCAGGCGGCGAGCGAACTGACGCGCATCAGCCGTCCATGGCTCGTATCGAGTTGCGAATGGGACACCAAACTTATCCGTCGCGCCATTGTCTGGCTCTGCAAGGAGACGGGCAAGCCTATCCTGAAGCTGACAAACAAGGACTATACCGAGCATGAATTGAGCGAACTGCTGGCGCTATACGACTCGGCATATAACGTTAATATCAAGATATTTAATGACATACAGCATACCATCACCGGATGGCCCGGCGGCAAACCCAATGCCGACGACTCGAACCGTCCCGAACGCGCCGCGCCGTATCCCAAAAAAGTTATCGTGTTCAGTCCGCATCCCGACGACGACGTGATTTCGATGGGAGGCACGCTCCGACGCCTCTGCGACCAGCATCACGACGTATATGTCGCTTATCAGACTTCGGGAAATATTGCTGTCGGCGACGAGGAGGTCATCCGCTACTGCGAATACTTGCGCGATGTGTGCGACCGCTATACGAAAGACGAGACCGTTCGCCGTAAAGCTGTTGAAATAATTGATTTTCTGTGCAATAAAAAAGTTGAGGGTGAGCCTGAAATTGCCGATGTGCTGTTTATGAAAGGCACTATCCGCCGCGAAGAAGCCCGTACTGCAGCCCGTTATTCGGGTGTGAAAGATGCGAATATCCGCTTCCTCGACCTGCCGTTTTACGAGACCGGAACGGTACAGAAAAATCCGCTTGGCGAAGCTGACGTTGCGATTATCAAGCAGTTGCTTCAGGAAATCAAACCTGACCAGATGTTTGTTGCAGGCGACCTTGCCGACCCGCACGGGACGCACAAAGTATGCCTCGACGCTGTGCTTGCTGCTATTGATGATCTGAAAGGCGAACAGTGGCTATCGCAATGCCGAATCTGGATGTATCGCGGGGCTTGGGCTGAATGGGAAATGGACCATATCGAGATGGCTGTGCCTATCAGTCCCGAAGAGCTGCGTTTCAAGCGTAATGCGATTTTGAAACACCAGTCGCAAGCCGAAAGTGCACCTTTCCTTGGCGACGATGAGCGGCTTTTCTGGCAACGCGCCGAATACCGCAACCGCGCTACTGCCGACCTGTACAAGCTGCTCGGATTAGCTTCATACGAGGCTATCGAGGCGTTTGTTCGGTATTTTCCGGTGTAACTTCAGAATTAAAAATTAAAAAAATAAGAGGGTTTATTGGGAATAATCAAATTTATTAAAGACTATACGCTGCCGTTGGCGATGATTACGGGGGCGTTGACGCATCAGTGGGTAGGGCAACTGTCGTTCCTTACGCCGTACCTTATTTTCACGATGTTGCTGATAACATTTTGTAAGCTTTCGCTGAAGGATATACGTTTTCATCCTGCTCATTTGTGGCTGTTACTCATACAGTTAGTTGGCAGCGCGGGCATTTATTTTCTGCTGCGTCCGTTTGACGAGACGGTTGCACAGGGCGCTATGCTCTGTATGCTGGCTCCGACCGCTACTGCTGCCGCCGTCATCACCGGAATGTTGGGAGGCAATGTCGGCTTTCTGACTGCTTATCTGCTGTTTTGCAATATCGCCGTTGCCATTGCGGCACCGCTGTATTTCTCGTTTATCGGTGTTCACGAACAGCTCTCGTTTATGCAATCCGTATGGCTCATCTGCCGACAGGTCTTTCCGCTGCTGATATTGCCGCTGTTTATTGCTGTGGCATTGCGCAAATTCGTACCGGCGGTACACAAAGCGCTGTTGAGCCTGCCGCGTCTGACGTTCTACCTCTGGACTGTCGCCCTCGTGATTGTGATGGGTATAACGGTCAATTTTATGATCAACCACCGCAATATCAGCCTGAAAACGGGATTGGGACTTGCGGGAGTATCGCTCATTCTGTGCTGCCTGCAGTTTGTTTTCGGGCGTCGGCTCGGACGAAAATATGGCGATCCTGTATCTTCGGGTCAGGGGCTTGGTCAAAAAAACACCATTCTGGCGCTCTGGATGGCACAAACCTACCTTCAACCGCTTGTTTCTCTCGCTCCTGCAACGTATATCATCTGGCAAAATATTGTTAATGCTTGGCAACTTTGGCGAAAAAATCGACGAGAGAGATAGCTTTTTTCAAAAAAAAATACTATATTTGCCACGTGAAAAACTTATATCATGGATAAAAATTACTTTCTTGCGTTCGATTTGGGCGCTACAAGTGGACGCTCCATACTCGGCGAGTTCGACGGTGAGAACTTCGCAATGCGAGAACTGACCCGCTTCCCTAACGCTTACCTTGAGTTTCATGGTAAGTATTATTGGGACGTCTTCGG
>JAISTS010000139.1 GCA_031272455.1 Tannerella sp.
AGACGCCTGCGGGCGATATTGTGGCTTTTCTGCGCACCGCCGACATGGACGATATGGCGTGTATAGCCCGCTCTACCGATGGCGGCAAAACCTTCAAGTGGCAGTCGATGGGCTTTCAAGGGCATCCGCTAAATGCGCTGCAACTGCCCGACAAGCGTGTTCTGCTGACTTACGGCTATCGACATAAGCCTTTCGGAATCAGATGCAGAATACTGAACGCCGAATGTACAGATTTTGCTACCGCAGAAGAGTTTGTCATCCGCGACGACGGCGGCAACAGCGATATAGGCTACTCATGGTCAGAACTCCTTGATAATAACAGGGTGCTGGTAACATACTATTTCAACGTCAATAACGGCATCAGACATATCGCAGGCACAATTATTGAAGTGAATTAAGAGAGTCGATGTATGATCGACTTATACGACAGAAGTCGAGAAAAGTCAAGCGAAACAGACAGAAGCCGCAGTGGTACGACGCGGGCGAGATAAGTCAACTGCTGTTATTTGCAGTACTTTCCGTGTTCTTTTTCTGCGAAATATATTACTGCCGCCCAGAACAACATAGTAAATATAAACGTAAACAGTATCATCTTAAAACAGTATTTAAATTCGGTTGCAAAGGTGATTAAAAAAAATGATATGACAAAATAAAAGGCGAAAAAAAATATATGGCAGCTTAAACAATCCTTACGCCACCCTTGTCAGCTGAGGCGACCATCTTTGCGTAGGCGCGGAGGGCTTTCGAGACTTGGCGGATGCGGACAGGTTGCCATGCAGCTGTGCCTTTTGCATTTTCGGCATCACGTCTTAAGGCTAAATCTTTGTCTGTCAGGCGAACATTGATAGTTCGTTCGGGGATATTGATGTCGATAATATCGCCATCGCGCAGCAGTCCGATAGCGCCGCCGGAAGCTGCTTCGGGCGAGACATGACCGATACTCAATCCCGAAGTTCCACCGCTGAAGCGTCCGTCGGTGATGAGAGCGCACTCCTTGCCGAGATGCCGCGATTTGATGTACGAGGTCGGATAAAGCATCTCCTGCATACCCGGACCGCCTTTGGGACCTTCGTAAACGATGACCACCACATCGCCAGCCTGCACTCGTCCGCCGAGAATGCCTTCACAGGCATCATCCTGAGAATGAAACACTTTTGCCGTGCCGCTAAACTTCCACAGGCTTTCGTCAACACCGGCAGTTTTCACCACGCAGCCGTCTTGAGCGATATTTCCTTTCAGCACAGCCAGTCCGCCATCTTTCGAGTAGGCGTGAGCAATATCGCGTATGCAGCCCTCGGCGCGGTCGATATCCGTCATTTCGTAATAATTTGTCTGAGCGCCCATCGTAAGGTTGAACGTTTCGCCGGGTGCACTTTTGCATTTTTGCAATGTCTCGGCGAGCGCATTGGGAGAGGTAATATTGTATTTTTCAAGCGCTTCACTCAAGCGAAGTCCATCCACGCGCTTAACCGATGTATCGAGCAGCTTGCCTTTTGCCAATTCGTCGAGAATGGAATGTATGCCACCTGCGCGGTTAACATCTTGAATATGATATTTTTGAGTATTAGGTGCAACTTTGCACAGGCAGGGAACGCGCCGCGAAAGCATATCAATATCATCCATAGTAAAATCGACGCCTGCCTCCTGCGCAATGGCAAGCAGGTGCAGCACGGTGTTTGTCGAGCCGCCCATCGCGATGTCGAGCGTCATAGCGTTGAGGAAGGCGGCACGTGTGGCAATGCTCAGTGGCAGAACCGATTCGTCGCCCTCGTTGTAATATTTAAAAGCGTTATCGACAATCAGTGCGGCAGCGTCGCGAAACAGTTGCAGACGGTTTTCGTGCGTAGCAAGGACAGTGCCGTTGCCGGGTAGCGACAGCCCGATAGCCTCGGTCAGGCAATTCATCGAGTTGGCAGTGAACATCCCCGAACACGAGCCGCAGGTCGGACAGGCAGAGTTCTCAATCTCAGCTATTTGGCTGTCGGAATATGAGTCGTCGGCGCCCATCACCATAGCATCAATAAGGTCGAGTTTGCGGTTGTTCCAGCGACCGGCTTCCATAGGACCGCCCGACACAAAAACGGTCGGGATATTGAGCCTCATAGCCGCAATTAACATTCCGGGGGTGATTTTGTCGCAATTGCTGATGCAGACCATCGCATCGGCTTTATGGGCGTTGACCATATATTCCACGCTGTCGGCGATGATGTCGCGCGAGGGCAGCGAGTAGAGCATCCCGTCGTGTCCCATCGCTATGCCGTCGTCGATGGCTATGGTGTTGAACTCGGCAGCGAAACATCCTCGCTTCTCGATTTCGGATTTTACCAACTGTCCCGCCTCGTGAAGATGCACATGTCCGGGCACAAACTGGGTGAACGAATTGGCGATAGCGATGACCGGCTTGCCGAAATGCTGTTTTTTCATCCCGTTAGCCATCCAGAGCGCCCTCGCACCTGCCATACGGCGTCCTTCCGTATTTACTGAACTTCTCAATCTGTTTTTCATAGTGCAAAAGTAGGACTTATCCGCCAATTTTCGTCATTTTTGCTCAAAAAATCACTTTATACCGGAGAAAAAAGTCGTCCCTGCCACGTTTCGCGGGATGCAAATCGTTTGACTATCAAAGCGCGGAACTCGTGATTTTTCAGTCCCCAGTCGGGCGCGATGAGCAGTTCTTTGGGCGATTGCGATACGAAGCGGTCGATGGCGATCAGCGGATTGAGCCGTTCAAGAAAATCGACAACGAGGTCGGCGTATTCGTCTGCGGTGTGCAGACTGAAACGTTCGGGATGGGCGAGGTATTCGTTGCCCATAGCCGTGCCGCGGATAAGCTGTAACTGATGGAGTTTTAGCGAAGTAAGCGGCAGCGACGAGATGGCGTCGGCATGATGCAGGATGGTTTCGCGGTCTTCGCCGGGCAAGCCGAGGATAAGATGAGCGCCTGCGCGAAGTCCGTGATTATGAGTCCGTTGAATGGCATCTACCGCCGTTGCGAAATTATGCCCTCGGTTGATGCGCAGCAGCGTTGCGTCAGATGTACTCTCGATGCCGTATTCGATCAGGATAAAGGTTTTCTTTGACAGAATATTCAGATAATCAAGCAGCTCGTCGGAAACGCAGTCGGGGCGGGTGGCGATGATAAGTCCGGCGACACCGGGGAACGCCAGCGCTTCGTCGTAGAGGCGGGCGAGCGTCGGGAGGTCGGAATATGTATTGCTGTATGACTGGAAATAAGCGAGATAGCGCATATCGGGGTATTTGCGGGCGAAGAAGCGAACGCCGTCATTCAGTTGCGCCGTAAGGTCGTTGCCGTTTTCGCAATAAGCGGGGTTAAAAGTGCGATTGTTGCAGTAGGTGCATCCGCCAACGCCTTTGCTGCCATCGCGATTGGGGCAGGTAAAGCCCGCATTTACAGAGATTTTCTGCACCTTAAACGGAAATTGTTGGCGCAAGTACGCAGCGAAATCATTGTAGCAATTCATCCCATATCTCTTTTATTTGAAATTTGACAGTGCAAAGTTAGGTTTTTTTCGCAAACAATCTTTATCTTTGCCGAAAATTAAATTTTTCGACAGATGAAGAAGGCATTTTATTTCATTTTGCTTGCATTGGCGAGCGGCGCAATTATGGCGCAAACCGGAGCTAAACGTGTGGAACTGAGAGATGTTACAGGCGGCACGTTCCGTCAGCAGACGTTTACGGGCGAGATGCGATCGCTGCCCGACGGCGAGCATTACACGGCGATGAACCGCGAGGGGACGAAGATTGTCAGGTACGCCTACCGCACGGGCGCAGCTGTTGACACGCTTTTCGACGTTGCCAAAGCCCGCGAGTGTACGTTCGACACGTTTGAGGGCTATACAATCAGCCCCACAGGTCATCATATCCTGCTTTGGCGTGGCAGCGAACGGATTTATCGCCGCTCGTTCAAGGCTGATTTTTTCGATTACGACGTGCGCCGCAATATGGTCAAACCGCTGAACGAATCGGGTGGCAAGGTGATGATTCCCACCTATTCGCCCGACGGCAGGATGTGCGCTTATGTATTAGATAACAATATCTGGATCAGGAAGTTCGACTACGACACGGAAGTGCAGGTTACGAAAGACGGCGCCATCAACAGCGTTATCAATGGCGCGACAGACTGGGTGTATGAGGAGGAATTTGCCGTTACCAACCTGATGGCATGGTCGCCCAACAGCGAATATCTTGCATACGTGCGTTTCGATGAGAGCCAAGTGCCTGAATATAAGATGCAAATGTATGGCGACAGCTATTATCCGACGCTGTACGAATATAAATATCCGAAGGCTGGCGAGGCTAATTCGCGCATCTCGCTTTATTCATATTCGATTGAAACAAAGGATATTAAACGTCTCGAAACGCCCATTGACGCCGAGAGTTATATACCTCGCATCGCGTTCACGTCCAATCCCGACCAGTTAGCCGTGATGACGCTCAACCGCCACCAGAGCATTTTCAGTATGTATTATGCCAATCCGAAAAGCGGGGTTTTCCGCCTTATCCTGAAAGACGAAAACAAACGCTATATCGAAAACGACTGGGTATCAAGTCTTTTATTCACCAAAAATAATTTTTATTACGTAAGCGAAAAGGATGGCTACGCGCATATATATCAGTATTCGCTGACGGGCGTCGAGGAGCGACAGGTTACGAAAGGCAACTGGGACGTTACGCGGCTGACGGGCGTTGACGAGGCGACGAACACGGTATGGTACGAATCGGCAGAAGAAAGTCCCTTGCGCCGCTCGGTTTACAAGGTTGACGCAAAAGGCGTTAAAACAAAAATCTCAACGCAGACGGGCACCAACAGCGCCAGTTTCAGCGCCAATTACGCCTACTATGTCAATCGCTTTTCGAGCGCGGAAACGCCTGTCGTCATTACAGTTAACGAGACAAAGACGGGCAAAATCCTGCGTACGCTGCAAGACAACGCCGAGCTGAAAGCCAAATTGCAGGACTACGCATGGTCGCCAAAAGAATTTTTTAAGCTGGAAACGGAGTCGGGCAATGAGTTTAATGCGTGGATTATCAAACCCTTGAATTTCGATGCATCAAAAAAATATCCCGTCCTGATGTTCCAGTACAGCGGTCCTAATTCGCAACAGGTGCTCGATAATTTCAGTTTCGGCTGGGAACAATTCCTCGCATCTAACGGCTTTGTGTGCGTGAGCGTTGATGGACGCGGCACGGGAGCGCGCGGGGAGGAGTTTCGCAAGTGCACCTATCTGCGTATGGGCGAATTGGAGTCGCGCGATCAGGCTGATGCTGCGCGGGCGCTGGCGAAATTGCCGTATATCGACGGCTCGCGAATAGCTATATGGGGTTGGAGTTTTGGCGGTTACAACACGCTGATGGCGCTTTGCACGGGCGATGGCGCGTTCAGGGCGGGAATAGCTGTGGCGCCACCGACGGATTGGCGATATTATGACACGGTCTATACCGAACGCTATATGCAGACACCAAAGGAGAACGAGCGCGGATATGACGCCACTTCGCCGTTGAAATTGGCTAAAAACCTGAGAGGAAAACTGTTGCTTATTCACGGCACAGCTGACGATAATGTGCATTTCAAACAGTCGATAGATTTTGCAGAGGCGCTCGTACAAGCCGGTATTCAGTTTGATATGCACTTTTACCGCGACCGCAACCATGGCATTTCGGGCGGCAACACCAGCCTGCATCTATATACGAAGATGACGGAGTTTTTGTTTGCGAATTTGAAGTGAGTTGTCAGTAGCAAGTAGTGAGTAGTAAGTATAACCGTGCACCGTGCACCAAGAAATAGTAGTTAATAGTGGGGACCGTGAAACCTGATTGGTTTACTAATCTTGCTGATTATCAACGTTTTATGATAGGCTGTTCAAACGCTTGTTCAAAACCGCTTTCGTGCCTCAAAAACGTTGCAAATGTACGAAAATATTTTTACCTGTTTCATTTTTACGCAAAAAAATTCATTATTTTTCAACAGTCAGACGCAAAAAAACGCCCACAGCAATTGCCGTGAGACGCTTTAATGTTTGATTATCAATAACTAAATCCAAAAATTCCGTTGCGGTTTTTTTGAGGGGGTCGGTATTTGGCGCAAATCGTCAAAAAGAAAAATAACCCCTATCCCCCCCCTGACGGTTAGCCGTCATCATCGGCATCATCGGCATCGCTGCCGTCGTCGTCGCTGTCATCATACGACGAAACAGGATGTTTCACCTGTTCGAGCCGGTGCTGAAAAAACTCCTCAATCGGCGATAACTGCCGGTCGTCCTGCTCCCTTTTTTTCGGGCAAACGTACGGCAGAAGCCGTTCAAACATCGCAAGCCGCTGATGCGGCTCTACTGCCGCGAAGTCATCAAATAGCGTATCGCCCTGACTGTCAAGTAGTTTTCCGATAAAAGCGCGGGTATCTTTTGTAACTTTATTGCAGCTGCCTTGCTTTCGGCCGCCTGTCTTTTTACCTTTCATATTTCATCTATTTGTGTCTATTTCAGACGGTTATTTCACTTTCACGCGCGGATTATATCGCGCTTCCTTTAAGACTTCGATTTCGCTTTCTTGCACGGCGTATTGAGCGCGTTGTACTAAATCCCACGCCTTGCGCTGTTCAGGGGTCAACTCATCAACAACAACATGCTGGTTGCCGCCGGTTTCGTAATACAACTCAATCGCTTTTCTGTGTGCGGCTCTCGCGTCTATGCTTGCCCTGACGCTTGCCGGCATTGATTTTCTCGCCTCGTTCAATGATTTTTCGGACAATTCGGCGTGTTCTGCTGCCGACCTCTCGCAAACAATGACG
>JAISTS010000108.1 GCA_031272455.1 Tannerella sp.
GTATGCTGATAGACCTCCGTCCGAAATTCCCCGAACTGACGGGCAAGACGGCAGAGCGGGCGCTCGTGTCAGCCGACATCACGGTCAACAAGAATATGGTGCCGTTCGACAGCCGTTCGCCGTTCCAGACTTCGGGCATCCGCGTCGGCACGCCAGCCATTACCACGCGCGGCGCGCGCGAGCCTCTGATGGGTGAGATCGTCGAGCTGATTGACGCTGTGTTGAGCGAGCCGGAATCGGAACCGACCATCACCGCTGTGCGCTCGAAAGTGAACGCGCTGATGAAAGATTATCCGCTGTTTGCGTGGTAAAATTTGAGATTTGACAATACTAAATAATCTCACTATGAAAAAAACATTTATCTTTGCAAAAAAATAATAAAAACGAACGATGATGACGAACAGTGAATACAGACCAAAACCTGCGCCTGCGGACGAGTTGATGTTGCCGGAAGGACTGCAGAGCCTCGTGGAGTTGATGGCTGAAAACGTGCATGATACGTGGGCGCGTCAGCGTATTGCCGACGGCTGGCGCTATGGCACAAAACGCGACGACGAGCAGAAACTGCACCCTTGCCTTGTGCCATACGACGCGCTGCCCGATTCGGAGCGCGAATACGACCGCCAGACAGCGCTCGAAACCGTCCGTTTCATCATCGCGCAAGGCTACGAGATACGACATAAATAACAATTAATCAACAATAAACGCTATGGAAAATAAGCAGACATTCGGTTTTTGGGGACATGCTTACAGGCGTAAATTCCTGTACGTAGAGAAGAGCGGCGAGATTAAGGAAATCATCACTGCGGGAGGCGCCGCCCTCGTTCAAAAGATATTGAGCGGCAAGGATTTGGCAGATGTTAAGCCTTCTTTGGGCGACGACTACCGTTGCGAACTGTACGGCTTGCAGCAGTACGAAGAGACCAAGCCGCCAAAGAGTTATTACGCTATCGGTCAGCATACCGGCTTTCACGCGGGCAAAACGGCTTATTCGGACACGAAAAACACCACCAAAACTATTGTCTTGGACGAAGGCTTTGGCTTTGATAAAGAGCAGCGTCCGCCCAAAAGCCCTGCGCTCTGGGCGTCGAACAAGAGCATGCCTCCGAAAGACATATATCCCGCAACGGATGTTCGCCTTCTGTTGCTCGACGCCGAAGTGCTGCGCAAAAAAGGCGCGATGATAAGCAAGCGTGTGTCGTGGGAACGCACTGCTACCGACCTTGTATGGCAGTTGCATAACAACGCCGAGTTGACATATCTGCTGCAGACTCCGCATATAATCATTACTTTCGGCGAAGACGGCGCTGTGGCGGTTCGCACCGAAAACAGAAAAATCGTCTCTGCGACGCTGACGCTCGAACATGGACGGGGCGAAAACACCTTGCGCGACAAACTCAAAGGCAGGATTGACGACACTTTTGCAGTGATGGTTGCCGCCGCCGCCTTGCAGTTCGATGCGCTGACGGCAATCGACGTGTCGGCAATTTTGAAATCCGCAGCCACGCTGCTCGACAACGGCTATGACATCGCAAAACTGCAAACGGGCGATTACGAAATAGCGACGGAAACGGCGGGCGACATCCGCAAGACGGGCGCCTCGTTTGCTGTCCCGATAACGGCAGACAAAAACAAAATCGAAAACGACTACTGGTGCATCACAAGCAGTTTGAGAGACACCTTATTCTTAACGGCATGCAATTACGTGTTGAACGGTGCAAAAGAGATTGCCGGACTGCCGCAGTTGTCGTTTGGCAACCTGACAACCATCGACCGCAAGGAAATAGAAGCCTTTCAGAACATCAGCAATCTGATAGTCAACTATTCCAAGTCTGATTCACTCAAACCGCTTTCTATCGCGGTATTCGGTTCTCCCGGCAGCGGTAAGTCGTTTGGCGTTACTGAGATAGCCAATCATATCATGCCCAAAAAGGTAGAAAGAATGGAATTTAACGTATCGCAGTTTACGGGCGTCGAAGACCTTGGCAGCGCCTTGCAGCAGGTGCGCGACGTAACGCTCAAGGGGAAACTGCCGTTAGTTTTTTTCGACGAATTTGATTCTGACGAACTGAAATGGCTGAAGAGTTTCCTGATGCCGATGCAGGACGGCAAGTTTAGAGACAGCGACGGCGAGCATCCTCTCGGCAAGTGCATTTTCGTCTTTGCAGGCGGCACCTCGTCGAGTTTTGAAGAGTTCACCAAACCGATGTCGGCGGAAGCAGGCGACAGCGAAGCGCTCAAAGATTTGAAAGCCAGGAAAGCGCCCGATTTTGTCAGCCGTCTGCGCGGCACAATCAACATACTTGGACCGAACCGTATTGACGAGAACGATAGAAACTATATCCTGCGCCGCGCACTGCTGCTCCGCAGTCTGTGCGAACGCAAACTGAAAATGAAACGAGGCGGCGAAGCGCCCATTAACCAAGCGGTTATGCGCGCTATGCTGCTTGTTCCCAAGTATAAACACGGCGCACGCTCGATGGAGGCTATCTTCGACATGAGCAATCTCGAAGGTGCAAAATGGGAGCCATCGTCGCTGCCATTCCTCTCGCAACTGTCGCTACACGTTGACGCAGAGAAGTTTATCAACCTCGTTTTGCGCCGCGAAATCCTGAACAGCTATCTTGAAGACCTGTCGAGTGCTATCCACGATTTTTACCGCAAACGTTATCCAAATACGGATTATGGCAATGTCGAATGGGAAGACCTGCCGGAGACGATAAAAGACAGCAACCGGAAGCAGGCGTTGATGTTTGAAGATTATCTGAACGCCGTTGGCTGCTCGTATGACGCACACGGCACGCATCTATCATCAGTAAAAAAACTCACCGGCGACGAGATAGAACAAATCGCTATTCGCGCTCACGAAATCTGGATGGACGGGAAACTGAAAGCCGGATACAAATACGGCACAGACAAAGACGAAAAAAGAAAAATCAACCCCTGCCTCGTGTCGTGGGAAAAACTGCCTGACAAAGAGAGAAAGAAGGATAGAGACATTGCCGAAAACATTATCCCGCTACTCGAAAGCGCAGGTATGATGACATTTCGCGTCGAATAGACAGCATCTTCGCCAACAACCTGACTACAGCCGTCAGGGGCGACAATTTTTCCTGTAATAAATCTGCCAATCTGTCAGATGTGTCAATTATTTTGGCGCATACGACAGGATTGGCACAGTATTTGACAGTCAGTTATTGTATCGCGGGATAAATGCTGCGGACAAAGAAACTGAATTTAGAAACTAAAACAAAGATAACAAATTATGGGAAAAATTATTGGAATAGACTTAGGAACGACCAACTCGTGCGTCGCCGTACTGGAAGGCAACGAGCCGGTTGTGATAGCGAACAGCGAAGGCAAGCGCACCACGCCCTCGGTCGTCGCGTTTGTTGACGGCGGCGAGCGCAAGGTGGGCGACCCCGCCAAACGTCAGGCAATCACCAACCCGCAGAAAACGATATTCTCCATAAAACGCTTTATGGGAGAGACTTACGACAGGGTAACAAACGAGATATCGCGCGTACCTTATAAAGTTGTACGCGGGGACAATAATACACCGCGCGTTGACATCGACGGACGGCTCTATACTCCGCAGGAAATCTCGGCTATGATACTTCAAAAGATGAAGAAAACGGCGGAAGATTATCTCGGACAGGAAGTTACCGATGCCGTAATCACCGTGCCGGCATATTTCAGCGACGCACAGCGTCAGGCGACCAAAGAAGCAGGCGAGATAGCCGGGCTTAACGTCCGCCGTATCGTCAACGAGCCTACCGCCGCATCGCTGGCTTACGGGCTTGACAAGACTACGAAAGATATGAAAATCGCCGTGTTCGACCTCGGCGGCGGCACCTTCGATATCTCCATCCTCGAACTGGGCGGCGGCGTGTTTGAAGTGAAGTCAACCAACGGCGACACTCACCTCGGCGGCGACGATTTCGACCACGTCATCATCGACTGGTTAGCAGAAGAATTTATCAAAGACGAAGGCGTTGACCTACGTAAAGAGCCGATGGCGCTCCAACGACTGAAAGAAGCTGCCGAAAAGGCGAAAATCGAACTGTCAAGCTCAACCAGCACGGAAATCAACCTGCCCTACATTATGCCGGTCAACAACATACCGAAGCATCTTGTCAAGACGCTGACCCGCGCCAAATTCGAGCAGCTGTGCGACAAACTCATACAGGCTTGTATCGAGCCTTGCAAAAAAGCCCTCTCCGACGCCGGAATGAAGACTTCGGACATCGACGAGGTGATCCTCGTGGGCGGCTCGACCCGTATCCCCGCCATTCAGGAGCTTGTCGAGAAATTCTTTGGCAAAACTCCGTCGAAGGGCGTCAACCCCGACGAGGTAGTAGCCGTAGGCGCAGCCATACAGGGCGGCGTGATGAGCGGCGATGTCAAAGACGTCGTGCTGCTCGACGTAACGCCCCTCTCGCTCGGCATCGAGACGATGGGCAGCGTGATGACGCGACTGATCGAAGCCAACACCACCATCCCGACCAAGAAATCGGAAACCTTCACTACGGCAGCCGACAACCAGCCTTCGGTCGAGATACACGTACTGCAAGGCGAACGCCCGTTGGCAAGCCAGAACAAATCCATCGGACGCTTCCACCTTGACGGCATACCACCCGCAATGCGCGGAGTGCCGCAGATTGAGGTAACCTTCGACATCGACGCCAACGGCATACTCAACGTCTCGGCAAAAGACAAAGGCACCGGCAAAGTGCAGAGCATACGCATCGAAGCGTCCAGCGGACTGAGCGACGACGAAATCAAGCGGATGAAAGAAGAAGCCGCCGCCAACGCCGAAGCCGACAAGAAAGAAAAAGAGCGCATCGACAAAATTAACCTTGCCGACAGCACGATTTTCCAAACCGAGAAACAGCTGAAAGACCTCGGCGACAAGCTGCCTGCCGACAAGAAATCGCAAATCGAAGCAGCTCTCGGCAAGCTCAAAGACGCCCACAAAGCACAGGACATCGCCGCCATCGACAGCTCGATAGCCGAACTGAACAGCGTCTTTCAAGCCGCCAGCCAGGACATCTACAACGCGCAAAACGCCCAGGGCGGAGGCGCAACAGCAGACCCCTTCGGAGCCAACGGACCCTTCGCCGGAAACGCCAACCCCGACGCAGGTCAGCAACCCCCAAAAGACGAAGGCGGCGTAACTGATGTCGATTTTGAGGAGGTGAAATAAATCAAACATTCTTCTTCATATATTTAAAGTTTAAAATTGTTTCTGTGCGGTCAGGCGTGTGTCTGACCGCACTTTTTGTTTTTTATGTTTTACAACATATCCGAAAATTTGCGCCATAAGTTAACTGTTACTAATTTTGCTCCGAATTGTTAAAATATTAAACAGCAAATGTTAAAAACTTTGGCAATAATCATTTTATTTATCAAACAATTTAATTAGAGTTTTATGAACAAAAAGCTATTTCTATTGAATTGCAAGTCGTGGTGGAGAGCAGGAATGTTGTTCGTCGCGATGAGCATGTTTATTTCGACCGTATCCGCACAGTTTACGGTTAAGGGTAAGATCTTGGATGAATCGGGAGAGGCTGTTATCGGCGCCAACATTCTTGAAAAGGGGACGTCGAACGGCACGATTTCCGACATTGAAGGTGGTTACACATTGACGGTATCGAACGGACAGACATCTGTCCTTCAGTTCTCTTACGTAGGCTACAACACTATGGAAGAGACGGTTGGTGGTCGCAACACCATCGACATCACTCTCGACCCGTCGGTAGTCAATCTTGGCGAAGTCGTTGCTATCGGTTACGGTACTCAGACACGCCGGCAGATTACCGGTTCGGTAGCGAACGTGTCGGAAGAGGACTTCAACAAAGGTATCACGCGCGATGCTGCCGACCTCTTGCAGGGTAAGGTAGCCGGTCTGACCATCACAAGCGGTTCGGGCGATGTTACGCGCGGAAGCCAGATACGTCTGCGCGGTACATCAACGCTGATGAACGACCAGGGACCTATGATTGTCATCGACGGTATCCCCGGCGGCGATATGTCAACCGTCGCTCCGTCCGACATCGAATCGATCTCGGTACTGAAGGACGCATCTTCGCAGGCTATTTACGGTTCGCGTGCTGCAGGCGGTGTCATACTGATTACTACCAAACGCGGTTCGGGCATAAGAACGCAAGTAACCTACGACGGTTATGTATCGGCTGACGTGGTTGCCAACAAGCCCGACTTGCTGACAGCCGACGAATGGCGTGCCTACAACAAACAGCTGGGCAACGACGTAAGTTTGGTTGACCAGTACGGCGCATCGACCGACTGGCTCGGCGAAATGCTGCGCACGGGTTTCACGCAAAACCACAGTTTGAGCATCTCAGGCGGCGGATCGAGCAACAACTATCGCGCTTCGTATTCGTATATGGATCGCAACGGTATTGCCAAAGCGAACTCCATCGCCCGCCACACTTTCCGCTTTCAGGTACAGCAACGCGCCATCAACGACCGCTTGCGCCTGAGCCTGACCGGATCGGCTACGCTGTCGGATATGAACTTCCCGCGTCGCGACAACTTTATCAATGCTTATACGGCTCCTCCGGTCTATCCGATCTACAATGCTGATGGCAGCTTCTTTACGGGTATGTTCGGAGGTTATGAAGCAGGAAACCCTGTGCAACAGATAACCGAAAACTACAACGAGCAGAAGAACAACTATTTCTATGGTGCAGGCGACATCCAGTTCGACATCACGCCGGAGCTGAACGCCAAAGTGCACCTCTACAAGAGCCAGTTCAGCAACGACGCAAGCGAGTGGGCAGCTCCTACCAACCTTGTAGGTTTGAGTTCTAACGGTTACGCCGTTCGCCAAGGTATGACGTCGATACGCGACTTGATGGAGTGGACGCTTAACTACAACAAAGAGATTGGCGACAAGCACAAAGTTGAGGGCATCGCCGGTTATTCGTGGGAAGACAACATGTTCCAAAGCCAGTACGCATACGTATCCAACTTTGCCGTTACTTCGATGGGCGCCAACAGCCTCCAGACAGGTAACACGCTGAAGCAGGGCAATGTAACTTCGAGCAAAAACGACTTCAAGCTGATATCGTTCTTCGCCCGCGGGCACTACAGCTATGCCGATAAATATATGGTTACGGCAACTGTACGTCGCGACGGTTCGTCGAAGTTCGGAGCCAATCACAAGTGGGGTACATTCCCCTCGGTTTCGGCTGCTTGGGGCGTTTCGCAGGAAGAATTTATGAAAGACATCAGCTGGATAGGCGATATGAAACTCCGCGTCGGATACGGTATCACCGGTAATCAGGACGGACTTCAGCCCTATAAGACCCTTGAGCTTTACGAGGCTTACGGCACGTATTACGACAACGGCGCACAGTCAACCGCTTTCCGTGTCGCACAGAACGCCAACCCCGACCTGAAATGGGAACAAACGGCGATGCTTAACATAGGTCTCGACTTCACGCTGTTCAAAGGACGTCTGAGCGGAACAATCGAATGGTACGACAAGAAAACTTCGGATATGCTCTATCGCTACACCGTTCCGACCCCGACCTTCGTTTACAGCCGTATGTTTGCCAACGTAGGCGATATGAGGAATACCGGTATTGAATTATTGTTGAACATCGGCGTAGTCCGCAACAAGACATTCAACTACACCACCTCTATCAATCTGGCGCATAACAAGAACGAAATCACCCGCCTGTCGAACGACATCTACACGACATCGCGTATTTACACCGGCGACCCGTGGATCCGCGGCGCTTCGGGCGTAACATCGCACGTTATCGAAGAAGGACGCCCCGTAGGTCAGTTCTTTATGCTCGACGGCTATCTCGACGACAACGGACACTTCGTTATCAAAGACATCAACGGCGACGGACAGATCACCGACGACGACCGCACTTATGTTGGCAGCGCACAGCCCGACCTGACATTCGGATGGAACAATACGTTCAGCTACAAGAACTGGGATGCCAGCTTCTTTATCCGCGGAACTGTCGGCAACAAGGTGTTGAACAACCCGCTTGCGGCTTACGGTAATACAACGTATATCGCAGCGCAGAACGTCATCGACAACGAATATCTGATGAAATATTCCGAGTCGTCGCGCGTATGTTCGTTCTATCTC
Source organism: Tannerella sp. (assembly GCA_031272455.1). Lineage (GTDB taxonomy): Bacteria > Bacteroidota > Bacteroidia > Bacteroidales > Tannerellaceae > Tannerella. The sequence goes on from JAISTS010000108.1 coordinate 8,135, forward strand.
GAAGACGCATCGTTTGCCCGCTTGGATAATGCAGCAATCGGTTATACGTTCAATACAAAGAATATCGAATGGCTAAACCGTGCCCGTATCTATATTGCAACGCAAAACCTGTTTGTGATTACGAAGTATCGCGGTCTTGACCCCGAAGTTGAACTCTTCCGCGGCAGTCCGACCGACAACGACGCAGGTCTGTCGCCCGGTATCGAATCGCGCAACTACTTCCCCAAATCACGCTCGTTTACTTTCGGCGTTAATTTCACATTTTAATAATCAGTAATTTATAGACTTATGAAAAAGATATTATTTTCATTCCTCGCAGGAATAACTTTAATAAGCGTGCTCCCTTCGTGTACCAATCTCGAAGAGGATGTTTACGACAAATTACCCGCCGACAGTTTCGGAAGTTCCGAAATTGAAGTAAAAGCGCTGGTAGGCACCGTTCATAACACCTTGCGCCGCTACTGGCAATCGAACACGTGGTTCACTTTGAACGAAGCCGGCGGATCATCGACAGTAACGCCAACACGTATCGGCGGCGACTGGTACGACGGCGGACAGTATCGCGAAATTTTTATGCACACATGGACGGCGCAAACCTCTGCTGTCAAAAGCGCATGGAGCGTAGCTTCAGAGGCTATCGGAACTTGTAATGCTACGATAAGCGTATTGCAAGGCTCGGAATTTCTTACCGACGCACAGAAGACCGAAAACATTGCTGACGTTCGCGGCGTTCGCGCCTTCTGGATCTATACAATGATGGACGGCTTTGGTAATATTCCTTTGGTAACGGATTATGCCGACAAAGAGCTGCCGTCTGTCCGTCCGCGTCAGGAAGTATATAACTGGCTGGTTCAGGAAGTAAGCGAAATTGCAGAGCAATGTCCCGCCGGAACATACGATAACTACGGCAAATTCACCAAAGGCGCCGCCTATTTCCTGCTCGCCAAGCTCTATCTTAATGCCGAGGCATGGGGCGTAACCGCTACCGGCAACGCTTACGGAGCTTGTATCGACGCTTGCGATAAAGTGCTGGCAATGGGCTATACGCTTGAGCCTGACTACAAGACCAATTTCGGTGTTAACGACCAGTCGCGCGAAGGCGTTCTGTCGGCTGTTTTCGACGAAAGCGACACGCAGAACACGCTCGTACTGATGTGTTTGACACTGCACTATGCCGACAACGCTTCCGATGCCTCAAAATATTCGGCTTGGAACGGCGTTTGCGCTCAGCCCGATTTTGTCCGTCTGTTCGACGTTGGCGATCTTGATTTGGACGCCACCAACGTAGCCGATAAGCTGTATTCTTCGGATTTCAACGGCGACCCCCGCTTCCCCGCTACCTATCGCATAGGTTTGCGTCGCAGCGCCGCCACCGGCGAAATCCTCCAGACCGGTCAGAATCAGGATTTGAACTACACCGTTGCCATACCGTTCATTCCCGGCACCGAACGCGACGGAACGCCTTGGAGCGAAGTTTATCAATACACCGGCGCACGCTGCCAGAAATGGCCATATTCGACCAGTCTGACCAGCGCTATGGGTAACGATTTCCATATCTTCCGTTTGGCTGACGTTTATCTGATGAAAGCCGAAGCTATTCTCCGCTCCGGCGGCGACGTGGCTGAAGCAACCAAGCTCGTGAACACCATCCGCCAGCGCGCCTATGGCGATGACAAGCACAACAAAACGACCGTTACGCTGAAAGATGTTCAGCTCGAACGCCGCTTTGAGCTGGCTTGGGAATGTTGGTCGCGTCAGGACGATATCCGCTTCGGCGAGTTCGAGAAAAGCTTCTGGTCGAGCAGCAATTGCGATATAGCAAAGGGCGATTACCTGAAAATCTATCCGATTTCGCAGGATGCCTTCCAGACAAATCAGAAATTAGTACAGAATCCCGGCTATCCGGCATTCCAATGAAAAAAAACTGAAAAACCCAATTTTTATAAATCCTTTCATTGTCCCGGAGCTGTTCCCGTTGAGGGAACGGCTCCTTTTTTTTTTTGCGCTTTGACGACGTTTCGAGCAAGCAATCTGTAATTTTTTCTACGATTTTAGAAAATTTTTTTTTATTTTTCTTGCAGGATAATAACATTCTGCTTACCTTTGCAGCGAAACAATTGTTTTTTTGGCATCCGGGAGTGGGTTTACGATTTGAAAACGTTATAGTTATGCAACGAATCACATCCTTCCCTTCCCTCTTTACCGTTAAAAAAATTTATTGAGTTTTATTAAAAATATTAGTAACATTAAAATTGAATGCAAATGACAAAGAGATTACTGATTTTGTTAGCAATTATGTTAATTGGGGGGGGGGGCTATATAGCTCACGCTCAAGACATTACTGTTAAAGGTAAGGTAACTGACGCCGGTGGCGAGACTATCATCGGCGGCAACATCGTGCTGAAAGGCACAGCGACAGGAGTTGCCACCGACATCGACGGCAACTACTCCATCAGCGCCCCGCGCAACGGAGTACTCGAATTTTCCTACGTAGGTTATGTAACGCAGGAAATACGTATTAACGGTCGCACGACAATCGACGTCGTACTGCTGACCGACGAACAAGAACTGGAAGAAGTAGTGGTTATCGGCTACGGGACGCAGGCGCGCCGTAGTGTTACAGCCTCAATTGCTTCGGTCAATGGCGACGCGCTGAAAGACCTTCCGACGCCTAACGCCGAGGCTGCGCTTCAGGGACGTGCGGCAGGTGTAAGCATCACAACGCCTAACGGCGGCGTCGGACAGGCGCCCCTCGTGCGCGTGCGTGGCGTATCATCTATTACATCGGGAACCGAACCGCTCTATGTGGTTGACGGTATTCCTATTCAATCATCTAACGTATCGTCGGGTCAGACCAACCCGCTTGCCGACATCAACCCCGCCGACATCCTTTCGATGGACGTGCTCAAAGATGCAGCAGCGGCAGCCCTCTACGGCTCGCGTGCGGCTAACGGCGTCGTGCTGATCACCACCCGCAAGGGACAGGCTGAACGCGCCAGAGTAACATACAACGGCTGGATAGGCGTTACGCAGCCTACACGTCTGATCGATGTCGTAAACGCTCAACAGTATGTTGACCTGAAAAACCTTGCGGCAAAGAACCGCTACGGGACAGACGAGTATCAGATTTCGGGCGCTCCGGCAGCCGAAGTGGTAAATTTGCTGCCCGCATTGGGCGAAGGACGTAAGGCGTTCAATATGTGGCCCCTCTCTAACGGTGGCTATGTTGACACGAAATGGAGCGACTATATCTATCAGACCGGCTTGCAGCACAGCCATTCGGTGGCAGTCAGCGGCGGCTCGCAGCGTACACAGTACTATATGTCGGCAAACTACACCGACCAGGACGGTATGGTTGCTATCGATGCCTTCGACCGTATGGGCGCAGCGATGAACGTAACAACCAAAGCTACGGAATGGCTGAAACTCGGAGCCAACGTCAACGCTTCGGTTACGAACACGACAATGTCGGACAACGGACGTGGAGCAGGTAACATCTTCGCTACTCAGGGTTTTGCCCGTATGGCAATGATCGTCCCGCCCAACTATCCGGCATACAACGAGGACGGCTCGGTTTGGCTAAGCGGCATTCAGGGCGTAGGCAACGGCGCCAACACAGCTAACGTGGGAACGTATCCCAACCCCGTCGCGCTTATCGACCTTGGCACCAAGAACACCTCTAACGTAGCCCGTATCATCTCCAGCTTCTTTGGCGAGATAACCCCGTTCAAAGGCTTGACGCTGAAAACGCAATACGGACTTGACTATATGACGGCAGGCTACGAATCGTTCAGCACCCCGTTTATGGGCGACGCCTTCAACACGAACGGATCGGCAACAAACACCCGCGCCAAAAATACGGTAGCAACGTGGACAAACACGGCACAGTATGTGTTTACCATTGGCGAACATAACTTCAACGCCCTTGTAGGACACGAATCGTACGAGAGAATCACAACTCGCTGGGGCGCCAACCGCACCAATATCCTTGATACGAAATTCAATGTCTATCAAGCAGATTTCAACAGCATTACGGCATCGGGCAATACAATAACCGAACGCGCTTTGGAATCGTATCTTGGTCGTTTGAACTGGGATTATGCCGATAAATATATGGCACAGATCAATATACGAAGCGACGGTTTCTCTGCACTGAGCGCATCGCACCGCTGGGGTACATTCTACGGCTTTTCGGGTGCATGGCGTCTCTCGAATGAAAATTTCTTTGAGCCTTACTCCAAACTGTTTACCGACTTGAAAATCAAGGGCAGCTGGGGTATAGTAGGTAATACCGACGTTGACGCTTACGCAGCGCAATCATACTATTCGAGCGGCTTCTACGGCAGCTCAAGCTATCTGACGCTGGGCGGTATCGCCGACTGGGCTAACCTTCAATGGGAAACCAGCACGAAGATGGACATCGGCTTCTCGGCTCAAATCCGGCGCAATATCAATATCGAGTTCGACTGGTATCGCAACCTCGCATCAGACCTGATCCTCGACCAGCCCATCACCCCGTCGAAAGGTATTCCCGACAATAAGGTAACGACCAACGCAGGTAAGATGAGCAATACGGGTATTGAGTTGACCATCTCGGCAACTCCCTACAAGACAAAGGATTTCAGTTGGTACACCTCGTTCAATATCGCTACTCAGAAAAACAAGGTTATCCAACTTGCCGAAGGCGTTGACGAGCTGCTCTCGACAAGCTCGTACTGGCAAAACAACATAACCGTTCCGGGCTATTCCATCGGACAGCTGTATCTCTGGGAAACACGCGGCATCGATCCCGAAACCGGCGAACGTATCATAGTTGCCACTGTTGACGGTCAGGAAGTTGAAGCGCTGATCCACTTTACCGGTTCGGCATCATACGTGCGCAGAGACGGTCAGGGCACTGTCAGTGAAGACCAGATCCAGCGTAAGATGTTTGGCGGAACACTGCCGACATACTACGGCGGATGGACTAACGAGTTTAAATACAAAGAGTTCGACCTCTCGGTGCTGCTCCAGTACTCCGGCGGAAACAATATTTTCAACGGTACAATAGCAACATTGAGCGATATGCGCGCATGGAGCAACTCTGTTGAAGTATATAATGAGGTATGGCGTAATCCGGGCGACAACGCCAAGTATGCCAAACCGATTTACGGCGACAACTACTCGAACGGCTCATACGTAGGTATCTCCGACTGGATTGAGAAAGGCGACTACCTGCGTCTGAAAAACATTACTCTCGGCTATACGTTCAACACCAAGAACTGGTCGAAGAAAGTGGGCATCAGCTCATTGCGTCTCTATGCAATGGGTACGAACCTGTTCTGCCTGACCGGCTACAGCGGTATCGACCCCGAAATCACTATGTTGGAGGGAACGAGCGGCACAGGTCTATATGGCGGTATCGACAAGAATACACAGCCTTTGGCAAAAGTATTTACTTTCGGTATGAATGTCGTATTTTAATTAATGTATAACGAAATAAAATTTAAAGATATGAAAAAAATAGCTTTATACAGTCTTTTAATACTCGGAACAGTATTTATTTCGGGATGCGGCGACGATTTTCTTAACAGAGTACGTCCGCTTAATTTCACCGAAGAGATAGCTTTTTCGGACGCAGCTCACATAGAGCAAACGGTCGTTGGTCTGTATTCCAACAGCGGTCTCAGGCACAACTACCTTTTGGGCGGTCGAATACTGCTTGTTTCCGAAAATGTCGGCGACGACGTAATCAACGACTCCAACAATGGCGTTGAACTGTACAACACCTACCTTATGGGCGTAGGTTTAAGTACACAGGAGAATATGGGAACTTGGCAATACGCATACCAGGCAATCAATAAATGTAACATCTTCCTCGATGTGATTGCGAGCAACAAGGAAGCAGCCGGCAGCAATTACGACAAGTTTGTAGCCGAGGCTAAGTTTATCAGAGCTTTGACGTATTATTTCCTGCATCAGACTTATACTATGCCCTACCTATATACAGGTAGCGGAGGTGGTCCGAGCGCACTGTCAGTGCCTTTGCGCCTGCAAGCCGAGACAGAGATTTTTGAAAACAAAGACCTCGCTCGCGCTACCTCGCAGGAAGTACTTGACCAGATACTGTCAGACCTGTCGAGCGCAAGTGCGCTGCCCGTCGGCAACGGCAAGGAAGAAACAGTAGCCCGTGCATCGCAAGCTGCAGCAGCTGCGCTGAAAATGCGTGTCTATATGATTATGGGACAGTGGCAAAATGCTATCGACGCAGGCAAAAGCATCACGGGATATTCGCTTGTATCCGACATTACGTCGCTCTACAAAGCACCGTATATCACGTCCGAAGCCATATTCTCGGCAGCATTTGCCGATAATAACCGCGGCAGCAGCCAGTCGCACGTCGCATACTACTACAACAACGGCAAATCCGACAAGATGGAAGTAGTGTCGGGCATCTTCAGTATCGAAGGATACAAGATTGCGAACGACCCGCGTATCGGAACATTGACAAACATCAATACTGCCGCTGCAGGCAAGGAATATCTGTTGAAATATCCCGACGCTACAACTTATACCGACTGGATTCCCGTGTTCCGCTATGCAGAGATACTGCTCAATCTGGCTGAATGTTACGCCAACCTCGGCAACGACGCCGAAGCGCTCAACTACCTGAAACAGGTGCGCACGCGCTCAGTCAAAGCCGAAGATGAAGTACTCAACCTCGACGCGCTCAAAGGCGACGCGCTCAAACAGGCTATCTACAACGAGGCGCGTTTGGAATTTATTGGAGAGGGTCATCGCGGTTTCGACATACGTCGCCGCGCCGAGACCATCACAAAACAGGGCAACACCGCCCGTCCGCTGGTATTCCCGCCAAGCACCGGTACAGCCAATTACATCTGGCCTATCCCGTATAGCGAGCTTGCACAGAACGACGCGATTACGAATTAATAAAATCAAAAATAGGTTTTTTGTTAAGGAGTGGGAAGAGCTTTTTGAGGCTCTTCCCACTTTTTTTTGGGGGCGAGAGACGGAACGCAAATTTCGCAGAGTTCGCAAATTAACGCAAAGTTTTTTGGATTATCTGTCGAGGAACAATGCATCGTTTCGTTTCTGATGCACTGCGCCAATCAGGATAATTTGACGCTTTTCTTCGTCGATATAGAAATGAATATTGAACGGAAAGGTCTTTGTGTGGGCAATGCGTACGTTTTTGTAACGCACGGCGTATGCAGCTGGCATCTTAACAACGTTTGCAACAGTTTCCTTGACGGCAGAGACAAATCGTTCGCCCAAACCGTCCTGTTGTTCTGAATACCACTGCTTTGCGTTCAGAATATCGTTCCTGAAATCGTCAATATAAAAGGGGCATACATCAGCTATAGATTTTGAAACAGCGATTCAATGGGTTGCAATCGTTCGGGGTGATTTTTGGCGATTGCCAATCGTTGGTCTATAAAATCCTTTTCCGACTGCGGGATATCAGCTTCGAGGTCATCAATATCTATTTTACCGTCGCGAAAGGTCGCCACAGCAGGCTTTCGGCTGTGAAAGAACAGCCATAAATCCTGAATAATGCTTGCGTCGGCAGTGTTAAGTATTTCACGCGCCAGCTCCGCCTTTTGAACTTCCAATTCGATTGTGCTCATATCCGTATTTTTATCACTGACCGCAAAGATAGTTATTATTTTTGAGAAATTTGCGCGTTCTAAGCAAAATGCTTTCAAAAAACACGAAAAAATCCCCGCATTTTAATTTTTTTCTGTTTTTTTTGCGTCTTTTTGAACAACGAATGAACTTTATTCTTACCTTTGCCGCGTGCCAAATTAGCTTTTGGCGCCCGAAATCGGGTTGTAAATTATGCTAATCGACTGTTTATCAGCGATAGGCAGTTTGCGCTCGCTTCGGTTTGCAAACATAATGTCATAAATGCGGTTTTCCGCAGCGCATAGTTTGTTTATAGTTTTGCAATGTTTTTTATATTTATATGTTTAACATTTAATTTTAAGTGCAAATGACAAAGAAATTTTTACTAATTTTAACACTTATGTTAACGGGGGGGGCATCACTTGTCCTTGCCCAGGACATTACCGTAAAAGGTACAGTGAAAGATTCCGGCGGTGAGACCATCATCGGCGCCAATATTCTCGTCAAGGGAACATCGACAGGCGTCGCGACGGACATCGACGGAAATTATTCAATCAGCGCGCCCCGCAATGGCACGCTCGTAGTCTCGTACATCGGCTATGTAACGCAGGAAGTACGTGTCAACAGTCGCTCGGCTATCGACGTTGTGCTGCTGACTAACGAACAGGAACTTGAAGAGGTAGTGGTCATCGGCTACGGTACTCAATCGCGGCGTACGGTAACGGCATCGGTGGCATCGGTAAGCGGCGAGAGGTTCAAAGACATCCCTGCCCCAAATGCCGAAGCAGCGCTTCAGGGACGTGCATCGGGTGTGAGTATCATCACTCCGAACGGCGGTGTCGGTCAAGCGCCTATCGTTCGCGTTCGTGGCGTATCATCAATCACATCGGGCACCGAGCCTTTGTATGTCGTTGACGGAATACCCATTGCGACGGGTAACACTTCTTATTCGGGTAACGTCAATGCTTTGGCTGACATCAATCCCGCTGACATTTTGACAATGGACGTGCTGAAAGATGCCGCCGCCGCAGCTCTCTACGGCTCGCGTGCAGCAAACGGCGTTGTTCTTATCACAACACGTAAAGGACAGGCTGACAGGACAAAAATCACTTACGACGGATGGATGGGCGTAACTCAGGCTACGAACAAAATCCCGGTGATGAATGCCGCACAGTATGTCGAATTTAAAAACCTTTCTGTTGCCAATCGCTATGGCACAGACGAGCGCTCAATCACATCGGGCTATGTGTCGCCCTACGGTAATAAAGCATACAACCTTTGGACATTGCCCGGAGGCGGATATGTTGATACCGACTGGTCGAAAGTGATTTATCAGACCGGATTGCAGCACAATCATTCAGTTTCGGCAAGCGGTGGCTCAAAAAAGTTGCAGTATTATATCTCGGCTAACTACACCAATCAGGACGGTATGGTTGTCAAAGACCACTATCAACGTCTCGGCGGCGCAGCCAACGTTACTGCCAATGCAACCGACTGGTTGAGCTTTGGTATCAATCTGAACGGAACGACATCGACCACTTCATACGTTGACGGTGGACGTAAAGGCAGTCAGTATTCGACGAAGAACTTCTCGCGTATGGCAATGATTCTGCCTCCGAACATTCCCGTTTACCATCCCGAAACAGGCGAACCGTATATCGAAGAGCGCGGAGGTATAGGCTACGGACCAAACACTATGGACAACGGCTACTACAATCCGCAGGCAATTATTGACTACGGCGATATTTACAAATCGGAAATTGCCCGTATCATTTCAAGCTATTTTGCTGAACTGAAGCCCATTAGCGGACTGTCGATAAAAACTCAGCTTGGTATTGACTATATGTTAGTTGCCGACGAAGCGTTCTATACGCCTCTGCACGGCGACGGTTTTCCGCTCGGCGACGCTGCCATTTCGCGCAGCATCCGCAAAGCAACAACATGGACAAATACGGCGCAGTATAACTTCAGCGTAGGCGACAACAATTTCAATGTTCTTGCCGGTATGGAGTCGTACAGCAGGTCGTTGAACCGCGCCGGCGCCGACCGCGACGACATTCTGAACACGCAATTCAGGGTTTATCAAGCCGACTATGCAAACATTTATCCATACAGTAATGCTCTGGAAGAAAGCAGCTTGCTGTCATATCTCGGACGTGTAAACTGGGACTACAATGCCAAATATATGGCATCGGTCAACTTCCGTCGCGACGGTTTTTCGGCTCTCAGTCCAAAAAATCGCTGGGGTAACTTCGGTGGCGCTTCAGCAGCCTGGCGTATCTCGCAGGAGTCGTTTTTCGAGCCGTTTACCGATATATTTTCCGACCTGAAGATTAAGGGCAGCTGGGGTATCGTAGGTAATACAAATATCGGAGCTTATGCCGCAAAATCCTATTATCAGAGCGGATATTACGGTTCGGAAGGTCAGTATTACATCTCGAGCGTAGCCGACACGGAAAACCTGAAATGGGAAAGCAGCACGAAGCTCGACATCGGATTTACGGCTCAGTTGTTCCGCAATATCGACATCGAATTTGACTATTATCGCAACGACGCATCCGACCTGATCCTCGACGTGCCCGTAGCATGGTCAAAAGGTATTCCCAGCAACAAGATTACCACCAATGCAGGAGCGATGAGAAATACGGGTATCGAATTTTCGATTTCGGCGACACCGTATCAAACTAAAGACTTCTCGTGGTTCACTTCGTTCAATATTACCACTCAGACAAACGAAGTGATAAAACTCACCGAAGGTGTATCTGAAATCCGCGGCGGTAACGACTACAACACCACGCAGGTTGGCTATTCTATCGGTCAGCTGTTTATCCGCCCGTCGGCAGGCATTGACCCGCAATCAGGCCGCCGTGTAATGATAGGCAAGGATGGCACTGAAGTACTCGTTATGTTTGAAAAAACAGGTACATATTTCCGCAAAGACGATTATCTGCGCGACGGCACATTGACGCCTTATGCTCAATCCGACATCGTACAGCAAATAGCCGGCGGAACGATGCCGACATATTACGGAGGATGGACTAACGATTTCAAATACAAAAACTTCGACCTCTCGCTGCTCTTGCAGTACTCCGGCGGTAACTGGATTTATAACGGCGGTACGGCAACGCTTAGCGATATGCGTAACTGGAACAACTCAATAGACGTGTATGAAAATGCATGGCGCAAGGTCGGCGACAACGCGAAATATGCAATGCCTATCTACGGCGACAACACCTCAAACGGCTCCGCCCAGCCTATCACCGACTGGGTTGAACGCGGCGATTATCTCCGTTTCAAAACCCTTACGATCGGCTATACATTTAATACGAAAGTATGGTCCCAGAAAGTTGGCATCAGTTCACTGCGCCTCTACGCTGGAGCGCAAAACCTGTTCTGTCTGACTGGCTATTCGGGTCTCGACCCCGAATCACTGATTTCGTCTAACGATCAGGCAGCATTGCAGGGCGGCGTTGACAAAAACTCGCTGCCGCAGGCTAAGACATATACGTTTGGCGTAAATGTAACATTCTAATTTATTTAAAGTATTAATAAACAAAAATTCAATATAATATGAAAAAAATATTTATATACGGATTGCTTGCAGGGACAGCGTTCCTGTCAAGTTGCAGCGAAGATTTCCTTGTGAAAGAACCGCCGCTTTATGTGATAGAAGCCGACGTGTTCTCAAATCCCGAGCTTTTGGCTCAGAATGTGAACAGCCTCTACGCCGGTCTCAAAAGTCAATATACCCTCGGTGGCAAAGCATGGCTCGCATCCGACAATATGGGTGAAGACTTTATCAATGTTGCCGAAAACGGATATGAGCTTACTTTCTGCTACAATGCAGGCGTAACACTCGACCGTCAGGAGAATTATGAATTATGGCGATATACCTATCTGGCTATCAATCGTTGCAATGTGTTTCTGCAAAACATCGAAAATGCCAAAGAAGTAGCAGGCAGCAATTATGCAAAATACGTGGCTGAAGCAAAATTTATTCGCGCATTAGCATACTACTATCTGCACCAGTTCTACACAACGCCCTACGTCCTCAATCCGAGTGCGAAATCTGTCCCGCTACGTTTGCAGGCAGAGTTGTCGCTCGAAAACAACGACTTGGCACGCGCGTCGTCGCAGCAAGTGCTCGACCAGATTTTGAGCGACCTGTCCGATTCGAGCGCTCTGCCCGACGGCGATGGCACTACGGCAACTGTTACTCACGCATCGAAAGCAGCTGTCGAGATGCTGAAACAGCGCGTATATTTGGTTAAAGGCGACTGGGATAACGCTATCGCAGCAGGCGAAAAAGTGAAAGGATATGCCCTCGCAGCTGATATTGCATCGGTGTTTCAACCGCCATATATCACTTCGGAAAACATTTTTTCGTTCCCGTTTGAGCTGACAAATGCCCCCGGCGGACAGTATGCTGTCGGATACTATTATCAAATCGGACGTTCTGATATCATTGATGTCGCAACCGGCATCGTCAGCAAAAAAGGCTATGGCGAAGCTGCTGACGCGCGTATCGCTAAACTTACTGTCCAGAACGCTGCAAAAGATAAAACATTCCTGACGAAATTCCCGTCGAACCCCTACATCGACTGGCTGCCTATCTTCCGCTATGCCGAGACTCTTCTCAATATGGCTGAAGCATACGCCAACAAGGGCGACGACGCCAAAGCATTGGAATTGCTGAAACAGGTGCGCTCGCGCTCGCTGCCCGCAGCTGACGACCCCCTCAGCCTCGACGGACTGAAAGGCGACGCCCTCAAAACAGCTATCTACGACGAACGCCGTCTGGAATTTTTGGGCGAAGGTCAACGCGCAATGGATTATTTGCGCCGAGGCGAAACAATCGTCAAACAGAAAGGTACATCCTACGAATTGACGATCTCACCTTCGTTGGGCACTAATGGCTATATCTGGCCCATACCTGCCTACGAACGCGCTCAAAATAAAGCAATAGAAGATTAAACCCACATTGAACATCTATTTTGAAGGGAGATTGCCTTTGCTGGGCAATCTCCCTTTTTTTATCACAGCGATAATGAATGATGTTGTTTTAATTATTTTAACTGTTTTGTTACTTTTTACAATATAATTACCGATTATTTCTAAAATGCGGTATTGTTATGTTAAAAATTAATCAATAATGTTTCGTCAATAAAAATATTGTTTACATTTGCAGCTATAAAACAACTAAAATATGAACTTATGAGAACAACAGGCTTTTTGATGCTTTCGGCGGTCATCCTTCTTGCTTGCGGACGCGGTAGTAAGACAGCAGGCGACGAAGAAGGGGCGGTCGAAACCGTGCTACCGGCGACGACCGATGAAGTTACGGTTATGCCGCTGAAACCGACAACATTCCATCACGAACTGATAAGCAACGGCACCTTGTCGGCTCAGCGTTATGCCGACCTGAAGTTCGAGACTGCCGAAACGATAGCCGAAATTCTCGTACGCAACGGCGAGCGTGTGTCGAAAGGGCAACCGCTGGCTTCGCTATCGACTTTTCGTCTGCAAAACAAACGCGCCCAGTAGCTCGACGCCGTTGAACGCGCCCGCATTGAGATGCAGGATTTGCTTATCGGACAGGGCTATGCGCTCGACGACTCAGCAAAAGTCCCGCCTGCACTGATGGAGTTAGTCAACACCAAAAGCGGTTATAATCAAGCGCTTACACAATACAAACTCGATGTTTACGAAGAGGAACGCGCCACGCTGCACGCCCCGTTCGACGGCATCGTTGCAAATCTGTTTGCAAAACAGTATCAGACCGCCTCGATGTCGGATATTTTCTGTACCATCATCGACCCGCGCAGCCTCGAAGCCACATTTACCGTTCTCGAAAACGAGCTGCCGCTGATTCATACCGGCGACCGCGTGATTGTCGAGCCGTTTGCCCTTCCCGAAGCGAAAACCGAAGGGCGTATAAGCGAAATCAATCCGTTTGTGGATAAAAACGGCATGATAAAAATCAAAGCCACAGTGATTTACAACACCCGCCTCTACGAAGGAATGAAAGTTCGCGTAAGCATTTTGCGCGATTTGCCCGACCAATTAGTCGTTCCCAAGAGCGCCGTCGTCATCCGTTCGGGCAAGCAGGTGGTATTCACTTATGCCGACGGCAAAGCGCTGTGGGTCTATGTGCACACCGGTCTCGAAAACTCTGACAGTTACACCATTGCCGACGAAAGCCTCAAGGATGGCGATGTCGTAATCACGAGCGGGAATGTCAATCTCGCCCACGAAAGTCCAGTAAAAGTCATACAATGATAAAATTCCTGATACAGCGTCCGATAGCCGTCCTGATGGCATTCACCGCCTGTTTTATGGTCGGTCTGGCAACGTATTTCACGCTGCCTGTGTCGCTGTTGCCCGACATTGCCATTCCCGAAATAACGGTGCATGTGTCGGGTCGGGATGCTTCGGCACGCGAGCTGGAAAACACCATCGTTCATCCTCTGCGACTGCAACTTATGCAGGTCAGCCACCTGAGCGGGATGGAGTCGGAGACGCGCGACGGCTCAGCCATCGTCCGCCTGCGGTTCGATTTCGGCACCAATACCAACCTCGCATTTATCGAAGTAAATGAGAAGATTGACGCCGCGATGAACTATCTGCCCCGCGAAGCCGAGCGTCCGCGCGTCGTGAAAGCCAGCGCTACGGATATTCCGGTCTTCTGCCTGAACCTGACGCTGAAAGGCGAGGCACAAAACGCTGAAAACGAAGACGAAGAAGCATTTCTCAATCTCTGCGAATTTGCCGAAACGGTAATTAAACGGCGTATCGAGCAGCTGCCCGAAGTGGCGATGGCAGATATGACGGGTATAGTCAGTCAACAGCTGCGTATCACGCCGGATATGAAGAAGTTAGACCTTGCAGGACTGTCGTTGCAGGACATCGAAACTGCTCTGGCGGACAACAATGTCGAGCCGGGAAGTATGACCGTCCGCGACGGCTATTACGAATACAATATCCGTTTTTCGGCTCTGCTGCGCACTCCCGACGATGTTAAAAATATCTACCTGCACAGGGATGAACGCATTTTTCAGCTGAAAGATATTGCAGATGTGTCAGTTACGCCGGTTAAGACGACCGGACTGTCGCTGTCGAACGGCAAACGCGCCGTAACCTTAGCCGTCATCAAGCAGGCAGACGAAAATATGAACAAGCTGAAGAAGTCGCTGCGAGAAGTAACCGATTATTTCTCAGCTACTTATCCCGATGTCGAATTTAATATTTCGCGCAACCAGACCGAGCTGCTCGACTACACAATATCCAATCTCCGGCAAAACCTGACGCTCGGATTTATTTTCATTTTTATTGTGGCTGTGCTGTTTCTCGGCGACGCAAAAAGTCCGTTTGTGATAGGCGTCAGTATGATTGTCAGCATCATTGTCAGTTTCCTGTTTTTTTATCTTTTCAATATGTCGCTGAATATCATTTCGTTATCGGGACTCATACTCGCTCTCGGTATGATGATCGACAGCTCAATAATCGTAACCGAAAACATCAGCCAGTACCGCCAAAAAGGCTTTTCGGTTGAAGAATCCTGCGCGCTCGGCACCACCGAAGTCATCACTCCGATGCTTAGCTCGACGTTGACCACGATAGCCGTTTTTGTGCCTTTAGTGTTTATGAGCGGCATTGCAGGAGCGATATTTTACGATCAGGCATTTGCCGTAACTGTCGGACTGTTTGTCTCTTACATCACAGGGATAATGCTGTTGCCGGTACTGTACAAACTTGTTTACACTATGCCTCCGCTCAAACATCGGTTTCCAAAGTTGATGAAATTCAGTAACCCGTTCAAAGAGCATACCTTAGACCGATTTTACGACGCGGGCGTCAACTTCATCTTTCGCCATAAGACAGCTTCGATTTTGAGTATCATCGCCTCGCTTGTGATGTGCGTATGGCTTTTTCGCGAAATACCCAAAAGCCGTATGCCCGAAATCGACCGTAACGAGGTGGTAACCAACATAGAATGGAACGAAAATATCCATATCGACGAGAACCGTAAGCGCGTCGAAAGCCTGTTCAAAAGTATGGCTACCGACACGCGAGAATATACCGCATACGTCGGCACGCAGCAATTCCTGCTCAACCGCGAACACGAACGCTCCGTTTCGGAATCCGAACTGTATTTCCGCACTAACGAAACCTCTGCGATACGCTCAACCGTCAACAGGAAGCGCAACGCAACTATATCTCTGCGCTAAAAAACTACTGGTTAAGCTATTACAAAATACGCAAGCTGACCCTGTACGACTTTGCCGGACATGTTCCGCTGTCGGGATTATTTGATTTTCAGCACGGTATGCAGCCATGAAAGCCTCCGCGTTCACCATCATCGTAACGTTTATCTGCCTGTCGCTCGCAGGACTGGCTTTTATCCCCCTGCTACCGGTCAAGCTGTCGCCCTCGCTCACCCTGCCGCAACTGACGGTCAGATACCAGATGCCCAACAACTCGTCGCGCGTGATCGAGATGGAAGTAACCTCGCGCCTCGAAGCTATGCTGGCGCGAATAAAAGGCGTCAAAGATATGAGTTCGACTTCGGGCAACGGATGGGGACGGATTTCCTTACAACTTGATAAACATACCGATATCGACGCTACCCGCTTTGAAGTGTCGGCAATCGTGCGCCAGACATGGCACGATCTGCCCGACGGATTGAGCTATCCTGTTGTCGAGATGAGCCGCCCCGACGACAACGCAGCACGCCCGTTTATCAGCTATACGCTCAACGCCGCAGCAACACCCGTCTTCATTCAACGATATGCCGAAAACACCATAAAACCGCGTCTGTCGGGTCTGAAAGGCATTTATCGCATCGACGTGTCAGGCGCTACTCCTATGGAATGGAGGCTCGAATACGACAGCCGCCAACTGACATCGCTCGGATTAACGGTCAATGACATCAGCGAGGCTATTAACCTGTTTTACAGCAAAGAAGACCTCGGCATAGTAACGCGGCAAGAAAGCGGAAACGAATGGATACGAGTCGCCCTGACACCCGAAATCAATAATGATGGTTTTGACCCGACACTGATCACGCTCGCCGGAAAAGACGGCAAACTGCTTCGCCTCGACCAACTGCTGACCGTTACTCGACGCGAGGAAGAACCGCAAAGCTATTACCGCATCAACGGGCTGAACTCGGTATATCTGTCTATCTATGCCGACGAAACGGCTAACCAACTGCAACTTGCCAATAAGGTCGAAACCGAAATGGACGCCATAAAAGCCTATCTGCCACCCGGTTATGAGATCCATACCGGCTACAACGCAACGGAATATATCCGTAACGAACTGAACAGGATTTATATCCGCACAGCGCTGACAATCATCATTTTACTTGTTTTTGTGCTACTTATAACCCGCAATGTGAAATATCTTTTCCTGATAGTCGCCAGCCTCACAATGAATATCTGTATCGCATTGATATTCTATTATTTACTTGGTCTCGAAATGCAACTTTATTCACTTGCCGGAGTAACAATTTCCCTTAGCTTAATCATTGATAATACGATAGTTATGGCTGACCATATCAAAAATCGCCATAACCGCAACGCCTTTATGCCGATTCTGGCGGCAACACTGACAACTATCGGCGCATTGGTCATCATTTTCTTCCTCGACGATAAAATACGCCTTAATCTTCAGGATTTTGCAGCTGTCGTCATCATCAATCTGGCTGTATCACTGCTCGTTGCGTGGTTTTTTGTGCCCGCAATGATATCAAAAACGAATATGTTCATCCATAACAGTCAACATAAGGCGCGACGATGGACAAATCGCATAATTTACTATTTATCAAATTGTTATATGCACGTTATACGCTTTTTAATCCGCTGGCGCGCGCTTGCCTGCATACTGCTTGTACTTGGCTTCGGACTGCCGGTTTTTATGCTGCCCGAAAAAATTGAGATGAAAAACACCAATACATATTCGCCGACCGATTCGCTGATGATAAATACGTATAACAGCATTTTTGCCGACGAAAAGTATAAGGAAAAAGTTAAACCGGTAGTTGACAAGGCTTTAGGCGGCTCATTGCGCCTGTTCGTACAAAAAGTTTACGAAGGGAGCTATTTCCCCAACCGCGAAGAAACAGTCTTAACAATCACAGCTAACCTCCCCAACGGCAGCACTTTACAGCAGATGAACAACCTCGTCGGTCGTATGGAAACCTACTTGAGCACCTACCACGAAATCCGTCAGTTCCAAACCGGCATCTTCAGCGCACGACAGGCACGAATCGACGTCTTTTTTACGAAAGAAAGCGAACGTAGCGGATTTCCTTATACGCTGAAAAGCAGAGTGATAAGCAAAGCGCTCGAACTCGGAGGCGGCAGCTGGGGAGTTTATGGACTGCTCGACCAGGGATTCAGCAACGACGTTCGCGAAAGCGCAGGCAGCTACCGCATCGAAATGTTTGGATATAACTACGACGAACTGTATATCAGAGCTGAGCAGCTGCGCGATATATTGCTGACATACAGACGAATAAAAGAAGTGCTCATCCGCTCGGAATATTCGTGGTGGAAAGACGATTATCAGGAGTTTTCGTTCCGTTTCGACAAGGCGCGTATGGCACAGGAAAATATCCGCGCGGTAACGCTGTTCAACTACATCGCGCCGGTGTTTGGACGCAATATGCTCGCAGGCAGCATTGTCGTTGATAATGAGGTCGAAAAACTGAAATTGACATCGCGACAAGCCGACGAATATGACATCTGGAATATGCAATATGTGCCCCTGCAAATCGGCGAACGCGACTACAAATTAGCTCAGCTTGCAACCGTCGAGAAAGGGCAAATGCCGCAGGAAGTAGCCAAAATCAACCAGCAATACCGCATCTGCCTGCAGTATGAATACGTCGGCGCTTCAAATCAGGGCAATAACATTCAGGAACAGATCCTCGAAGAGTTTAACTCCGGATTACCAATGGGTTACAGCGCCAAAAGCGAACGCAACAACTGGATGTGGAGCCAAAAAGATAACCAACAATACCTGCTGCTCCTGCTCGTGATTGTGATAATATTCTTTACGACAGGCATTTTATTTAATTCGCTGAAACAGCCGCTCGCCGTCATCGGCGTCATCCCGATTTCGTATATCGGCGTTTTCCTGACCTTCCACCTCTTCCGACTCAACTTCGACCAGGGCGGATTTGCCTCATTTGTACTGCTTTGCGGCATCACCGTCAATGCCAGCATCTACATACTTAACGAATACAACCGTATCCGCGAACGCAAACCGCTGATGCCGCCTGTCCGCGCCTACCTCAAAGCTTGGAACGCCAAAATCACACCCATCTTCCTCACCGTAATCTCTACCGTGCTGGGCTTTATCCCCTTCCTGACAGGCACCGAACGCGAAGCCTTCTGGTTTCCCCTCGCCGCCGGAGCCATCGGCGGACTGCTTATGTCGCTGATTGGGATTTTCTTCTATTTGCCCGTCTTCTCGCTTGGGAAACGACACTTATAGTTTATCACAATTTTATTCGTAACATATTTTTTTTTCGCATTTTCTTTGGTCGCTTCGAAAATAATTCTTACCTTTGCAGCCGCAAAACAAAAGTTTGTTGGCTCCGTAGCTCAACTGAATAGAGCATCTGACTACGGATCAGAAGGTTATGGGTTTGAATCCCTTCGGAGTCAC
>JAISTS010000128.1 GCA_031272455.1 Tannerella sp.
GTCAGCAGGCACCGTCGAACCATCCGTTGGCGCAGGAGTCCAAGTAAGCCCGTTATTAGCAATAATGCTGTTGATCAAGGCGATATCGCTTGTGTTGTAGCTTTGGGCTTGGGCGGTGAAGGTGGTCAATGTCAGAATTGCCAATGCCAGCACCCCCACAAGGGCGAAGCCTCCCCTCCTGTGGAGGGGTTGGGGGAGGTGGTGAGTCATATTAGAATCACAGTTCAGACGCTTTTTATTATACCGTATCATAACCTAAAATCATTAATGTTTGCGACGGCAAAGGTAAGGTGTTTTTTTAATACGTTGTACCGCTAAAAATCAGATTTATGAATTATTATATTTCTGATTATCAGTTTATTGAAAATATACAAATTGTGTGTTAAATTTAATAAACCACATTCGTCGGCAGCGATAGTTATGGATACGATTGGCAACTTTTGAGGCGGATTAATATTTAATAAAATTAAGTTTTGGAATTTGTAATAATCCCGCTGCAAAATTACAGCCACCGGATTGCAAGCCCGATACGCGATGGGTGTAATTGTTACAACTCACTGATCATCATTTTTTAACGTAGTCTCGCCGGGAATCGAACCCGGATTTAAAGTTTAGGAAACTTCCGTTCTATCCATTGAACTACAAGACCGTTCGATAGGAGGTGCAAAGGTACGTGTTTTTTTGGAAATGGCAAAAAAGCGCCTTCGCCATTCGGGGCAAATAGTTGGCGTTTGACTTTTTTTCAGTACATTTGCATCGCCAAAGCATAAAACGGATGAACGTAATAACGAAAGGAGTATCATTTTTTTACCGCCAAAGACAGCGTACGGTAGAGTCTTACGGCAGTTCGACGGCTGATATCCAGTTGAAACAGCTGCGATATCTGCTGGATTGCGCCGCACATACTGTTATCGGGAAAAAATACGATTTCCGCTCGATACGCGACTACCAAACGTTTGCCAATCGTGTCCCTCTGCAATCGTACGAGACGCTTAAACCACTGATAGAGCGAATGATAAATGGCGAGCGCGATGTGCTCTGGCGCGCCAAAACAAAATGGTTTGCCAAGAGCAGCGGCACTACGAACAATAAGAGCAAATTTATCCCCGTAACGCCCGAAATCCTCGATATGTGCCATTATCGCGGCGGTTACGACACTCTCGGACTGTATATGCGCAACCATCCCGAAAGCAGTTTTTTCAAACGCAAAGGGCTGATACTCGGCGGCAGCCACAGCCCGATGCCGATTAACCATCACGCCCACAGCGGCGACCTCTCGGCTGTCCTGCTTCAACATATACCGTTCTATATCAATTATGTACGTATTCCGGCAAAACGGATTATCCTGATGGATGAGTGGGAAGCAAAAATTCAGGCTATCGTCGAACATACATGGAACCGCGACGTCGGCAACCTGTCGGGCATTCCTTCGTGGATGCTTTTGCTGATAAAAGCTGTCATCCAAAAAGCAGGCAAGGAAACGCTGACCGAAGTATGGCCCAATCTCGAAGTATTCTTCCACGGCGGCATAAGTTTTGAACCGTATCGCGCTCAATATGAAATGCTTATTCCTTCCGACAGGATGAATTATATGGAGACTTACAACGCATCCGAAGGCTTCTTCGGCATTCAGGACGATCCTTCAGACACGGCTCTGCTGCTGATGCTCGACTATGGCATTTTCTACGAATTTATCCCCTTCACAGAATGGGGACAGACTGATAATCCGACAGTTATCCCGCTCGAAAACGTCAAAACGGACGAAAATTACGTGATGGTCATTTCGACCTGTGGCGGCTTGTGGCGCTATGTCATCGGCGACACTGTGCGTTTCACTTCGCTTTTTCCCCACAAATTCGTTATTTCAGGGCGTACATCTCACTTTATCAATGCTTTCGGCGAAGAACTGATTGTCGATAACGCCGAACGGGCTGTCAGCGAAGCAAGCGAGCTGACTGGCGCGGAGGTAAATGCCTATACAGCAGCGCCTTTGTTCCTGCTCAACAAGGGAAAAGGACGGCATCAGTGGCTCATCGAATTTGACCGTGAACCGAAATCGCTATCCGAATTTACGCAGTGTCTTGACGAATCGCTAATGTCATTAAACTCTGATTATGAGGCGAAACGCTATAAAAATATGACCCTTCAGGAGCCGGAAATCATCGTCGCACGACGGGGTGTTTTTATCGACTGGCTGAAAATGAAAGGTCGCCTCGGAGGGCAGCACAAAGTCCCGCGCCTCTCGAACGACCGTACCATCATCGACGAACTGTTGATATTAAATTCTTGATTTTCAGTACAACACTCGCCAAATTTATCTTTTATCTTTTAATTCTTAATTTTTAATTCCCACTTCCTCCTCCACCTGCAAACCACTTCTTAAACTCCGTAGCCCGCGCCTTGCTGACAATTATCCGTTCGGGCGTCGCCACAGTAAGATTGACCGAGAGCTTACTGCCAAACCATAACGATATGTCTTTCACCGCTTTATGAGCAATGATAAACTGCCTGTTCGCGCGGAAAAACAGCGACGGGTCGAGCTGCTGCATCAGGTCGTCGAGCACGCTGTCCATATAATACGTCCTGCCTGCGAAAGTGATCGCCTTGACCATTTTCGTATCGACGTAAATATAGGCTATATCCCTGACCGGCAGCGGAATAAGTTTATCCTTCTCCGGCACGAGGAAATAGGATTTGTAATTTGCGCCGCTCTGCCGCAGACTTTCCATTAGCTTGTTAATCAGCTTATTGTTCTCGTCTGGATGCGACACGAGATTGCGGTATTTGTCGATAGCACGCTCAAGGTCTTTCCGGTTAATCGGCTTAAGCAGATAGTCTATGCTGTTGACCTGAAACGCTTTAAGTGCATATTCGTCATAAGCGGTGATGAAAATTACGGGGCAGCTGACGCTCACTTCGTCGAAAATCGCAAACGACGAGCCGTCGGCAAGATGAATGTCCATAAACGCCAGATCGGGCATCCCGCTCGTGCGAAACCACTCCACGCTCTCCTCTATCGACTGCAGAACAGCCTGTATTTCTATCGACGCATCTACTTCATTGATAAGTATTTGCAACGCCTTCGAGGCTACAATTTCGTCTTCTATAATTATTGCTTTCATTGAATTAAGGGTATTTCGACTTCAAAAATTCCGCCTGTTTTGCGGATAGATATTTCCCGTTTCCACATCAGACGATAGCGTTCTACCAAATTCGACAGCCCTATACCTTCGCCCGACTCGCGCTCGTTCTTTAGCTGTATCGGGTTGGATATCACCACTGTAGCGTGTTCGGTTGTTGCTATCGTTATCGTCAGCGGACGGCGCAGGCTCACGACGTTGTGCTTGATGGCATTCTCGACAAGCGTCTGCAAGCTCAAGGGTACAACCTGACAGGCGAAATATTTCTCGTCGGTCAAGTATTTGAAATTCAGGCTCTCGCCATAGCGTATCTGCATCAGATTGCAATAGTTGCGCGTAAAATTCAGCTCCTCTTCCAGAGTGTTAACTTCCTTGCTCTGAAGCGTATAGCGAAACACCGACGAGAGCTGAAGCACATATTCAGCCGCCTTGTCGCGGTCGGTGGCAATCAGCGAGTTAAGCGTATTGAGCGAGTTGAACAGGAAATGCGGGTCAACCTGATTCTTCAACGCCATAAAGCGTGTTTTCATATTTTCAGCCTGCAACATCTCGTTCCGTAATGCCGTTTTCTGCTGTTTATCAGATAGATATATCATCTGTGCTGTCATCCCTACAATCATACATATCACGTAATCGCGAAAAGCGCCGCCAATTATAGTCCGTAAAGCATTAGGATTAAACGGCGAAAAATATATGTTTATCGACGAACAAATATAGCTCAACACTCCGGCGCTGACCATCACTGAGACGATGATAATTAGCCATCTCAGCCAGCGATGTCGCAGATTTTCCAAGGTTTTTGACCGTAGCAGACGAAAATTTATCAATAAGAGCAAGAATGCGTACGAAAAATTGATAATTGTATGCAGCAACAAAAATTGTACCGGCAACTTCGTCTCCGGTTGAGGCAGATGGTTGTCCGAACTGAACATATCTTTGTAGAACACCATCATTATAATGAAAAACGTGTTAATGATAGCGCTGATTATCACCGCAAACCAAAGTGCAGTCTTCCAGTTCAACTTGTCTTTTTCCATTTCTTTAGGTATTAATTTTCTGCAAATATATGAATTTATTCGTATCTCAACGCAAGAATCGGGTCTAATGATGCTGCTTTTTTCGCCGGATACCATCCGAAAAATATTCCCGTAGCGGCACAGACGACGAACGAGAGGATCATTGCCTGCCCGCTGACGATAAAGGGCCATCCGAGTACCGCCGAAACACCATACGAAGCAAGCAGACCGAGTATTATCCCGACAATGCCGCCTATAAGGCTCAAAATGATGCTTTCGCAAAGAAACTGCAAGAGAATATCGCGGTTTTTTGCGCCAATGGACATACGTAAGCCTATTTCCTTAATTCGCTCGGTAACAGTTACATACATAATATTCATAATCCCTATTCCACCGACAAGCAACGAAATGGACGCGATAGCTGCCAAAAGCACCGTCAGAAATCCGACAACGGTGTCCATCATTTCGAGCATTTCCTGCTGGGTGCGCACCTCAAAATCGCTCTCCTGATCCGGCTTCAGATGATGCACGTCGCGCAAAATCATTTCAATCTCTTCCTTTGCCGCCTCCGTAACCGCCTCCGTAACCGCCGAAGCGTGAATGGTATGTATGTATGTGATAGCCAGTATCCTTTTCTGCACGGTCGAAAACGGCGCTATCACCACGTCGTCCTGATCCTGCCCCATCTGGTTTTGACCTTTACTCTCAAGCACTCCGATGACGCGGAACGGGATTTTGCCGAACCGGATATTCTTTCCCAACGGACTTTCGCCGTCGGGAAACAGATTGTCAACCACGGTTTGACCTAAAATACACACTTTTGCTGCGCTGCGGACGTCCTGCTCGGTGAAATTTGTGCCCGAAGCAAGCTCGTACTTGCGTATCGAAAGGAAATCGGAATTGCCGCCCTGAATACTGCCTGGCCAGTTATTTGAGCCGTTGACCAACTGTCCGCTGGCATTGACCACTGCCGTAACAGCGCTCACATTTTTTGCTCTCGCGCGTATGGCGTCGGCGTCTTTTGAGGTGAGTGTCTGCACGTTGGATGTGCCGATGTTCACTCCGCCCTGCCGCTGACTTGCCCGCATTACCATTATCAGGTTTGTTCCCATTCCTGAAATCTGATTGCTGATGTTGTGCGACGAACTTTGTCCGAGGCTGACCATAGTGATTACTGACGTGATGCCGATGATGATGCCGAGCATCGTCAGGAACGCCCGCGTCTTATTGCGCATCAATGCTTTGTACGCTATTCTGAATAAATTGAGTATGTTCATAATTACTGATAATTTTCATCTGTCGGCAAGGCTTCCAAAGCTTCTCTCGCCGACTTGGTTTCTACTGATTCATCTTTAATTATATGCCCGTCGCGCAGTTGAATGACACGTTTTGTAAACACTGCAATATCAGGCTCGTGAGTTACAAACGCTATCGTTTTGCCCTCTTCGTTCAAGCGCTGAAACAGGCTCATTATCTCGTACGAAGTGCGGGTGTCGAGATTGCCCGTCGCCTCGTCGGCAAGCAAAATCACCGGATCGTTGACCAAGGCGCGAGCTATGGCTACACGCTGCTGCTGACCGCCCGAAAGCTGGTTGGGCATGTGCAGCATACGGTCGTGCAAACCTACCTGTTCCAATGCATTAACAGCCCGCGCCCGCCGTTCCTTGCTCGAAATGCTGTTGTTGTACAGCAAAGGCAGTTCGACGTTTTCGAGCGCCGTAGTGCGCGGCAGCAGGTTGTACGACTGAAACACAAACCCTATTTTCCTGTTGCGCAGCGTCGAAAGCTCGTCTTTTGTACGCCGACTTATGGACGTCCCGTCGATGTAATATTCGCCCGAAGTGGGACGGTCGAGGCAGCCCAGTATGTTGAGCAAAGTGGATTTTCCACTGCCGCTCGCACCCATGATGCTGACAAACTCGCCGGTATGGACGGCAAACGAGATGCCTTTCAGCGCATTAACCTCTTCGCTGCCTACTATGAACTTGCGCCTGAGCAGTTCTACTTGAATTATTGTCTCCATTTTTCTGTTGGATTTTGCTGTTAAACATTCATATTATCTGCTGTTTATCTTGGCGGCGGTCCGGGCATCAGGGGATTGGCAGACCCTGCTCCATCGGGCTTTTTCTCACCTTTGGTCGCCGAGATGACTACCTTGTCGCCCGCGCTCAATCCTCCAATTATGATGGTGTTTATGCCGTCCGAAAAGCCCGTTTCTACCTCGCGCTTCTCGATGCCGTTGGCTGTGCGCATCCAGACAGCTTTCCTGATAACCGTCTTTTCAGCCTCAGCCTTGCCGACTTTCTGATGCAGCGACGCGAACATTTCTTTCGTAGGAGTGAAATTCAGCGCCTCGGCAGGCACCGACAGCCCAGATTCTAACCTTGTCGTTATCGTAACACTCGCCGTCATACCCGGAAACAGCTTTTCGTCGGGATTGGGCGCTTCGATGATGACAGTATAAGTTACAACATTGCTCGTAACCGTCGGCTGAAGACGTATCTGATTTACAAGCCCTTCAAACACATCGTCGGGATAAGCGTCAACCGTGAAACTGACCTTTTGACCCACTTTGACCTGTCCTATGTCGGCTTCGTCAACATCAGCTTCTACCTGCATCTTCTTCAGGTCGTTAGCTATTGTGAACAAGGTCGGTGTATTGAACGAAGCGGCAACCGTCTGCCCCTCGTCAACCGAACGGTCAAGTACCACGCCATCTATCGGCGAATAGATTTCGGCATACGACAGATTGACCTGCGCCTGATGCAGATTGGCTTTCGCATTGGCAAGCGATGTCTTGGCTTGCGTAATGCGGTTTTCAGCCTCTTCAAACGATACCTGCGTGGCAGCTTTTACGTCATACAACTCCTTGACCCTGTTGTAGTTCTGCTCCGCGTAACGCAATTCGCTCTCGGAACTTTCGAGGCTCGCCTTTGCCTGTACAAGACGCTCGTTAAGAGTCGATTTGTCAATTTCAGCCAGCAACTGACCTTTCTTCACCTGCGAATTGTAATCAACATAAATCTTCTCGATGACGCCCGACACCTGCGTGCCTACCTCTACCTGATCAACGGGCTGAATATATCCCGTCGCCGTTATGGTAGCTTCAACCGTCTGCTCTGAAGCTTCAGCAGTGTTAAACTTGTACTCGCCTCCGCCATTGCACTTGACAAACAGGATGGCAACAAGTGCTATGCCTGCTAATGTACTGATAATTAAACTTCTCTTTTTCATATTGCTTAAATTTTAATTTGAATTCCCATATAAACATCCAATATCTTGCGGCGCAGGATGAACTCGTATTTGCTTTGAATATAGTCGTTCAACGCGCTAATGTAATTGTTCTGCTGCTGTAGCAAATCGACCGCCGTGATGCTTCCGGCGCGAAACTGTGCGCGGTAAACATCAAAAGTCTTTGAATAAGCGTTTTGCCTTACCTCTGTCGTGCGAAACTTGTTCTGCGCCGCAACGACGTTGTGATACTCGGTCGCCACCGTCTGCTGTATGTCTAACTCGCTCTGCTTCATATCCAGCTCCGCCTGCTGCAATGCGATACGGCTCTGTCGCATCTTCGATTTCGTGCGGCTGTTGTCGTATATAGGTATGCTGACGGTCAGCCCTATCTGCTCGTTCATCCTGTCGGTCAGCTGCGTACCTAATTTGTCGAACGTGCTGTGCCCCGTTCCGACGCTGCCATACAGACTGACGGTCGGCAGATAGTTGCCCTTCGACATCTTAAGTGAAAGCTTGGCTAAATCAACATTGTACTGGTTGATTTTCAAATCGGGCAACGACACCATAGCTCGGTCAATCACCTCGCTCACAACGGGCAGCACGCCCATCTCGGCAATCGCAGCCGTGTCGGGATGGATAATCTCCAGCTCGGCAACAGCGGGAATCGACAGCAGACTTTTTAACGTCAACAACCCGTTGTCGCGTGCGATCTGCGTACTTACAATGTTGTTCTGGTCGTTGGCATACTGCGCTTCGAGCATCAGATAGTCGCTTTCGAGTATCGATCCAACGCGGAAGAGGTCTTTACCCTGCTTCAACTGCTCCTCGCTGGCTTCGACAACGGCTTGCTGATATTTCAGCATCTCTTCGTTGCTCAAAACGGTCAGGAACGCCTGCAAAATCTGCACCACAAGCCCGTTTTCGTACTGCGAAGTCTGATAACCCGACTGCTCCACCTTCAGCTTGTTCTGCTCTATCGTGTTCGTGATAGCGCCACCCTGATAAAGCGTCATATTGGCGCTGATGCCATAAGTGCCGCCAACCGTCGCCGAAGTGCTCTCGCTGTTGCTCAGGCTCTCGTTGACAGAGGCGCTCAAACCCGGAAGACGCTCTTTCTTCGACTGCTCGTAAGCATCGTCCTTCGCTTCTTCCGTCAATTTCATCGTCCGGAGATTGTAGTTATTGCCAAACGCATAGTCGAGGCAATCCTCCAGACTAAATCGGTACGAGGCTGTCCCGACGTCCTGCGCCCGAACAACCATCGCCATACCGATAATCAAACTCAAAAAAATAAACCTTTTCATGACAAATCGTTTTTTACGTTTTTACGACGCAAAAGTACGGCGACCCCGAAAACCTGCAATTCGCAACCTTACTCAAACGGCAAAATATGCGCCTGAAACGCCCAAACGACATACCGAAACAAAATACGGGGATGAAACAGAGCTTTTATACCCGTTCCATCCCCGTACAGTTTTACTTCGGCAGAAGTGTTTACGAAATCATTTTTCCTTTTCTTTCGCTTTCAGCTTGATCTCAATCAGGAACGCCGCCAGCAAACCAATGCCGCCAAATACTAATACCGACGCCGAATAAGCAACGCCGAACATCTCGCGATACTGCCAGTCGTGCCCGTTGTTAACCGGACCGTAACCGTTGGCTGCCAAAATCGTGTTGATAAGCAAGCCCACCAGCAACCCGACGCCAAGACCAAGCAACAGACAACCGATTTTCAACGCACCATACGATTTTCCGAAGTTAATTTCCGGAAATCCGGTAGCCGAAACGCCGCCCAACAACTCGGGCACGAACTTGTCCCCGACCTTCTCGATGATTGCCATCCGCTCGCGGCGGCGGGCATACAACTCAATCAATTTGTAAAAGCCTGTAACACATATCCATACAACTACAGGCACCATGATAAATTCTAACTGCATAATTTTTCTTTTTTTAAAGTGAATACTCTTGTTTGTTTGCCCTTTTGACGCAATAACCCGAAAAAGGTTACAGCCGGATTGAAAAATTTTGCGATTTCGACGGAAAAAACTAATTTTGTCCCGTCGGAAGTGTAACCTGTTCGTCCGATTTGCGTCAAAATAATAAAGTCGATAATTATTCGGATGGAACAAGCATCAGACAACTACTTGATTGAACAAATCCTCGAAGGCAGGACAGAATGTTTTTCTGCATTGATGGAAAGATATGATAAGCCTGTCTTTTCGCTGATTGTCAAGATAGTGGATAACCGCCAAGACGCAGAAGAACTCACTCAGGACGTGTTCCTGAAAGCCTTTCGCTCGCTGTTCTCGTTCCGACACGACAGCAGTTTCTCGACCTGGCTCTATCGCATCGCATGGAACGCCGCTGTCTCGGCAACACGGAAACAACAAAACGACTGGCTGCCGCTCGATGACGATCTGGCAACAGATTTAGCCGACGAAGATGCTGAAAATGAGGTGGAAAATATGAGCGGCAACGAACAGACCGAGCGCCTGCACAAAGCTCTCGGACAACTGCCGCCCGACGACCGCGCCCTGATAACGATGTTCTATATGCAGGACAAAACGACAGACGAAATCAGCCGCATATCCGGACTGAGCCTGCCAAATGTCAAAACCCGACTGCATCGCATCCGAAAACGACTGTTCACGCTAATGACAAAACAATATTGATAACGAGATAATTACAAAAAGATATGAATAGAAACGACGACGATTTGCTGAAAAAAATATTCGAAAACCTGCCAAAGGAAGAAAGCCTCCCTTCCGGTTTCCGAATCTCGACTATGGAACGTGTCCGCCTCGAACACATCCGTATGCAGAAACGCAATGCCCGACTGCAATTGCTTGTTCAGATAGCCTCCGCGCTGGTTATCGGAGGATTGGCAGCCGCAGCGCTTGTCTATCTGCGCGTTTCGCTGCCCAAATTTACTTTGTTGACCTCGTTTACGTCGTCATCCGCAAGCCCCTTCCTGATGCTCGGCGCGATTGCCTCCGTTTTGATTTTGCTCGATTACCTGTTTCGGCAGGCATACAGCCACCGTAAATATCAGACTTAAAGCGTCTTGCGCTTAGTCCTCTTCAGGCAGGTCGTTCAGGATAGCGCCGTCCTTTTCTTCGGGCGCCGCCGTTTTCAGACTGCGTATCCATCGCTGTACATCCTTGTTCCACCTGATTTTCTTTATCGCCTTCTTCGACGCTATCTGCTGCGACTCCTTTTTGGTGTATCCCGTGCCGACGCCCAGCGACGTGCCCATCAGCGACACCTTGGTCTGAAAAACCGGACTGCCCTGCTTGTCGGTATAAGTCTCTATCAAGTCAAAAATTATCTCTAATTTGTTTTTCTGGCTCCATTCAAGCAAATTCGACTTGAAATTCACCTCTTTACGGACAATTTTCTCAAGCGGGACATATTTGGCAATGACCTGACGCTGCACAAACCGACAGCAAACATCGTATCCGCGATCTAAATAAATCGCCCCTACAAGCGCCTCCAGCGCATTGCCGTACATATAGTTTTTGTGCGTATTGACACGAGCCGACGAGACAACCATCTTGTCAAGCCCCATTTCTACCGAGATGCGGTTAAGGCTCTCACGCTGAACGATTTTCGCCCGCGTATTAGTCAAAAAACCCTCTTTACGGTTGGGAAACGATTTGTAAACCATATCGGCAACAATGGCATCGAGAATAGCGTCGCCCAGAAATTCCAGACGCTCGTTGTTCTCCCATTTACCGTCTTTTGTCCCCAGCGACGAAGAACGGTGTGTCAACGCTTGCTTGTAAAGATACGGATTATGCGGATAAAAACCCAGCAAACGGTAAAGTGAGATATAAGGCTCTTTGCGACGGTTCAACAACCGCCTGATGTATCTCTGAAAAGTAACAAACACGTTGATATTCAGATTTTTTTCACTATCACGCTTGCATTGTGTCCGCCAAATCCGAACGTGTTCGACAATGCTGCCCTGACAGTCCTGTGCTGTAACTTGTTAAAGGTAAAATTCAGATTGTAATCTATTTCCGGATCGCAGTCGTCATCAGCGTGGTTAATCGTCGGCGGTACAACGTCTTCACGTACCGACATTACCGAAATAGCCGCCTCAACAGCTCCCGCAGCGCCCAGCAAATGCCCTGTCATCGACTTCGTTGAACTGATGTTCAGCTTGTAAGCGTGATCACCGAAAACTTCCTTGATCGCCCGCTCTTCCGAAATATCGCCTACCGGCGTCGATGTCCCGTGTACATTAATATAATCAATGTCGTCGGGCGTCATACCGGCGTCAGCCAAGGCATTGCGCATCACGAGCTTGGCGCCTAATCCTTCAGGATGACTCGCCGTCAAATGATAAGCGTCTGCCGACATCCCGCTGCCCACTATTTCTGCGTAAATCACTGCCCCACGGGCTTTTGCGTGCTCCAGCTCTTCAAGCATCAGACTGGCGCTGCCCTCTCCCATCACAAAACCGTCGCGGCTGGCACTGAACGGGCGCGATGCCGTCTCAGGCGAATCATTGCGCGTCGAGAGCGCATTCATAGCGTTGAACCCGCCTACGCCAACTATCGAAATCGGAGCCTCGGCGCCGCCCGCCAATATTGCGTCAGCCTTGCCTAAACGGATGTAATTGAAGGCATCAATAATGGCGTTAGTAGATGAAGCACAGGCAGATACGGTCGCAAAATTCGGTCCGCGAAAGCCGTATTTCATCGAAATGTGCCCGGCTGCTATGTCGGCAATGATTTTCGGAATGAAAAACGGATTGAAACGCGGTCCAATCTCATCATTGTAAGCCCTGACTTCTTCCTGAAAAGTGTAAATACCCCCTATGCCGGCAGCAAATATCACGCCGATGCGGTCTTTATTCACACTCTCAAAATCCATCCCCGAATTGGCAAGCGCCTCATCTGCAGCTACTAACGCAAGCTGCGTGTAACGGTCAAGCTTGCGAGCTTCCTTCCTGTCCATATACTGCAAAATGTCAAAATCCTTTACCTCGCAGGCAAATCGGGTCTTGAACTTCGCAGCATCAAAAAGAGTAATAGGCTTGGCGCCGCTTACGCCTTTGCAAACATTCTGCCATGTCGCAGACATAGTGTTACCCAAAGGCGTAATAGCCCCAAGACCCGTTACTACAACTCTTTTTAGCTCCATAATCAATAAGTTAGATTACTGCGCGTTCGTCTCTATATAAGCGATAGCGTCGCCAACAGTGGAAATCTTTTCCGCCTGATCATCAGGAATCGAAATTCCGAATTCCTTCTCAAACTCCATTATAAGCTCCACAGTATCAAGGGAATCAGCCCCTAAATCATTCGTAAAGCTTGCGTCGTCTTTGACTTCCGACTCTTCTACACTGAGCTTATCAACTATGATAGCTTTCACTCTGGTTGCAATTTCTGACATAATTTTCGATTTTTTAAATTAATAATTTACGTTTTTATTGTATTTTTGCGCTGCAAAGGAACGAATTTTTTGCGGGATAAAAAAAATATAAGTACTAAAAAATGCAGAAAATTGCACATTTTTTATTTTTTTGTGCAATCAATGCGAAACGATAAAATGAAAAAAATAGCTATATTTGCCTCTGGTTCAGGCACTAACGCCGAAAATATCGCAAAATTCTTCAGCGACAGCAGCATCGCCGAAGTTTGCGCCCTCTTGACCAATAATCCTAAAGCAGGAGCGCTCGGACGTATGGAACGACTCGGCGTGCCTGCGTTTACGTTCACTAACCGCGAGTTTGCCGACGGCACAGCCATCCTCGCAAAACTGTCTGAATTTGACGTTGACCTGATCGTCCTCGCCGGCTTTATGAATATGATCTCGGCGCCGCTGCTCGCTGCCTTTCCGCAACGTATCGTCAACATCCATCCCGCCCTGCTACCACTGTACGGCGGCAAAGGGATGTACGGACAACATGTCCACGAAGCCGTCGTCGCCCATCACGAAACGGAAACGGGTATCACT
The DNA here is from genome assembly GCA_031272455.1 of Tannerella sp. Taxonomy (GTDB): domain Bacteria; phylum Bacteroidota; class Bacteroidia; order Bacteroidales; family Tannerellaceae; genus Tannerella. The sequence continues at coordinate 13,358 of JAISTS010000128.1, forward strand.
ATACATTATATTAATGAGCGATACGACGAAGGCGAAATTATTTTTCAGGCGCGATGCCCCGTCCTGCCCGACGATACACCCGACGAAGTCGCCGCAAAAGTGCACCTGCTCGAATATCGCTACTATCCCGAAGTGATCGAAAAAGTGCTACTCAGCCTTCCGCCGAGGCTTGACAGCTGACCATATCGTCATCCCGGCAAGCCCTATTATCACGAATCCGATAATCCACGACGCCGCTAACGATATCCGCGCTCCGCGAAGATAAACCTCGTCAATACAGCGAAACTCAATCTGATGCTCTCCGGCAGGCACCGGCAATCCGCGCAGAATGTAATTCACCCGTATCGGCGTCGCTTCCTGACCGTCAATATATGCCCTCCATGTCTTGTAAAATACTTCCGAAAAAACAGCCAACTGCGCCTTCGTGCTTTGGCTCTCATAATAAATATGTCCGGGCGTATAATAATTGGTCATCACAATATGCGCTGTCGAATCCAGCAGGCTATATTGCTGTATATCAGCCGGTAATTTATCTTTCCATTCAACATCAATCACTGCCGTATGCGCCGGATCGAAGTTGTTCAGGGCAACAATCTCCTCATCAGGACTGTTCACCCAGCGAATACTGTCCACAAACCAGCAGTTGCCGAGCGCTTCGGGATTGCGCTGTACCTGATTGCCCTGCACTATGACATACCGAGTGTTGAGCATATTCAATACGTTCATATTCAGCTGACCCGAAAAATGATAATCTATAATATCCTGATAACGACGTAGTTTCGCAGGACTGTACCCGCCAATGGATTTGTGAAAATACGATGTGTTCGACTCCTGAAATGTGTTGCTCGCCAAATTTAATACCCTGTAATTCGGGTCTTTATCCTGAAGTATCTGATTGTCAGCCTCAGTAGGCACAATTTCTTTCGCCTTCTTCTGCGGAACAAAACTGTCGTAGTTGATAAATCGCTTGTCAACAGTCCATAAATCAATGAAAATCAGCACACCAAGTATTGCGAACAGATATGTCGTTCTGTATGGCTTGCGGATGTAAAACCATAACGCAGCCGCAGCTCCTGCTATAAACATCAGCGAACGCCACGAATCCGATGTCAGCATATTCTTGCGATCGGTTACCAATGCGCCCAACAGTTCGGGATAGTTGCTGTAATTCTGATCCGACAGCGCCGAAAAACTCATCAGCCCGCCACCAAGCACGGCAAACAGCAAACACAACCCGCCCGTTATACCTGCCGAAATCCACAATGGCTTAATCAACAGCCGCTTATCTTCCGTCTCAAGGAATTGCTTAACCGCCAAAATGCCCAAGGTCGCCATCGTTACCTCGGCAATGACCAACGCCATCTCCGGAGTGCGGAATTTGTTGTACATCGGCAAATAATAAAACAAAAAGTCGTTGACAAGCGCGAAATGCCGCCCCCACGCCAATATAATCGACACTATGGTAGCAGTCAGCAACCACCACTTTTCTCGACCCTTAACTATCTGCAAACCAAACAAAAAGAGCAGACAGATAATCGCGCCTACATACACCGGACCCGACGTGAACGATTTGTACCTGTCGCCACCCCAATACATCGGCGCATACTTTACAAACTGATCAGCCTGCCCCGTCGGCTTCAAAACCCTGTACGTCTCCGAATCCTTACCGATATTGTAGTACGAAGCAGCGCCGCAAAAGTTCGGTATCAGCAGCGTCATCGTCTCGCCACGCCCGTAACTCCACATATATGCATAATCTTTATCCAATCCCGACGAAGCTTTCTCGCCGTCAGTCTTGCTCTGTAACACCGCACCTCCACGCATCGACTCTTTTGTGTAGTCGGCAGTCGAAATCAATTTCCCGGCTTCCGGCAAAATAGCCAGCGCCGCTACAGCAACCAAAATCCCCGAAGCTGTAAAAAATTTCTTGAGCGTATGCTCCCTGATAGCATAAATCAGATAAACAATAGCCAAAATCGCAATCATTATCAATAGATAATAACTTATCTGTTGATGCCCCCACATCACATTTATACCCGTAAAAATAAGTGTAACCAGCGCACCTAACAGATATTTCCCTCGATATGTCATAATTATGCCACCCAACACAGGCGCCATCGTCGCCATTACCAAGGCTTTGTTGGCATGTCCCGCCTCTATAATCACTAAATTATACGAAGCAAATGCATACGCCACCGCCCCAATGACACCTAACCACGGCTTACATCCTAACGAAAGCAGAAAGATGTAAAAACCAAGCATATAGATAAACACAAGCCCGATATGCAAAATCGACAAATTAAAAATGAAAATATTCCCCAAATAAGCGAATACATTGTATATCGGAGGCATACCGCCTGTATAATTGCCTGGCATACCGCCAAACATAGCGTTCGACCAAAACGTGTATTCACCCGTCTGCTTAACTGCCTCATTAGCATCGCGACCCCATCCGCTTCCGCTTGTTATATCGCCCTGAACCAGATCTTTACCCTCAAGAACGGGATAAAAATAAACCGTCGTAAGCAACAAAAATAAAGCAACCGCCAAAATATGCGGCAAAAACTTCACAATAATTTCTTTCAGTTTCATATTTGTATTTCTTTTAAATTTCTAATATTTCATAGCGGTTGATGAAAAACTTTTGCTAACAAAAATCTGAACCCAAACCAAATATGCAGTATTACGGTTGCAAATGTACCATAATATTTGCACATTATAGCAAATCTCTCTTTTAAAGATGCTTTTCGGTTGGCAGTCGTCACCCCCTCATACTGATAATTCACAAGCCGCAATCCCGAATTGACTATCCTATTCGCCGTTTTCATACAACGAATGCACCAGTCAAAATCAGACGAAAAGCGATACTGCAAGTCGTATTCCGTAGCAATCGAACGCTTGACAATAAATGCCTGATGCGAAACCAGCATCCCCATCTTAAAACTCTTCCAGTCCAACCGTTCGGGCGCCTGCAACCTCCTGTGAGCAAACACATTTCCCTCAG
>JAISTS010000008.1 GCA_031272455.1 Tannerella sp.
AATGTGGAGATTGCACTGACCGCCGCCGGAGTGGTTGGCGACCCGATGATTGGCAACAATGTCTGGCAGATGCGTCCTTTTGAGGGCTATCAGTGGTGTTACAGTCGCACTTTTGCGTCGCCGCAGGTCGTCAGCGGACAGCGCGTATTCCTGCATTTCGGCGGAATTGACTGTCTGGCAGATATATGGCTTAACGGCGAAAAGATCGGCTCGCCTGAAAATATGCTGATTGAGCATACCTTCGACATTACCGACAAGCTGTCGCAGGGCAGGGAAAACACCTTGCAGGTCATCATCCGTTCCGCCGTGATCGAGGCGCAGGATTATCTGCTTAATTTCCTGACACATAAGGGCAGCACCGCCAATCACGAGTCGGTCAATATTCGCAAAGCGCCGCACTCGTACGGCTGGGACATCCTGCCGCGATTGGTCAGCGCCGGGCTGTGGCGCGACGTCAAGCTCGAAATAGCCGAACCGATACGTTTTACCGATGTTTTCTGGACTACGCGCTGGGCGGATGCAAAAAACCGTCGCGCCTGCGTAATGCTTGATTATCAGCTGAAAATCCCGTTTACGGAATTGGATAAACATAAAGCCGTCGTACGGTTGAAACGAAACGGCAAGGTGGTTTTCGAGCGCAGCAATGTGCTCTACACTCACGTTTACGGCGGCGAGTTCACGCTCGACAACGTTGACCTGTGGTGGCCCCGCAGCTACGGCGAAGCAGCATTGTACGACGCTGAAGTGTCGGTCGAAGACAGCGACGGGCGCATCCTCGCCATCGACCGGAAAAAGATAGGCATACGCACTGTGGAACTTGACTTTACGGAGATAACCACACCCGAAGAGCCGGGTGAATTTTGCTTTAAGGTCAACGGCGAGAAAATCTTTATCAAGGGCAGTAACTGGGTGCCGATTGACGCCCTGCACAGCCGCGACGCCGAATGGCTTCCGAAGGTGATGGAGATGGCTATAGACCTGAATTGTAATATGTTACGCTGCTGGGGCGGCAATGTTTACGAAGACCACGCCTTTTTCGATATCTGCGACAGCGCCGGAATACTTGTCTGGCAGGATTTTGCGATGGGCTGCGATATGTATTCGCAGGGAGATGAGTTCGCCAAGAAAATCCACGACGAAGCTGTCTCGTTGGTGATCAAGCTGCGCAGCCATCCGAGCCTTGCGCTGTGGTCGGGCAACAACGAGAACGACCAAGGGTTCAACGGACGCGGCGGCGCGTTCAACCTCGACGCCAACCGCGACCGCACCAGCCGCCAAGTCATTCCCGACGTGCTGTTTGAGTACGACCCGACGCGCCCCTACCTGCCGAGTTCGCCCTATTACACTCCGGGATTTTACCGTATGGGACGCACCGACCGCTACCTGCCCGAACAGCATCTCTGGGGTCCGCGCGGATACTACAAGGCGCCGTTCTATACCGACCAGATTGCGCACTTTGTCAGCGAGATAGGCTATCACGGCTGTCCCGATCGCGAAAGCCTTGAGCGGATGTTCACTCCGGCTAACGTTTATCCTTGGAAAAAAGGCACGTTTGAATGGAACGACGAATGGCAGACCAAAGCCGTCAAATATCATCAATACTCGACAAGCACTGACAACCGTAATAACCTGATGATAAATCAAATAAAGGAACTATTTGGCGACGTGCCCACCGACCTTGACAGGTTTATTTTCGCTTCGCAGTCGGTACAGGCTGAGGCGATGAAATATTTCATTGAGTTCTGGCGGATGGACAAATTCCGTCGCACGGGCATTCTGTGGTGGAACTTGCGCGACGGCTGGCCCGTAGTATCCGACGCCATAACCGACTACTGGTGCAGCAAGAAGATGGCGTACTATTATATCCGTCAGGTGCAGTACGACGCCTGCGTGATGGTGGGCGACGCTCGCGAAGGCAGTCATCCCGTCGTAGCCGTCAATGACACCCGCGAAGAAAAACGCGGCACGGTCGTGGTGCGCGACCTCGACACCCGCGAGACGCTGCTGTCAGGCTCGTTTGTCATCCCCGCGAACGGCAAAACCGTCGTCGGCTATATCCCCGAAACGGGCAAGCAGGCGATGTGGCAGGTCGAATATACTGTCGGCGACAAACGGCTCAACAACCATTATCTTGCAGGTAAAGCGCCATTCAAACTATCGGACTATGAGCGTTGGTATAAGAAATTGGGATACAAAAAGTAGCAGAAGTCAAAATAAATCGTTATCTTTGCAGCGCTATGGCATGATTTTATATTTGAGAAAAACCATAATAACAAATTAAATTAATAGATAGATGTATAACAAAACCTTTATTATTACAGCATTACTCGCCTGCACGGTATGTTTCGCGGCACAGGCAAAAAATCCCGTATTCCGCTTCAACGCCGACGGGAAGTTTAAAATTATTCAGGTAACGGACACCCATATCAACTGGGACTCGCCTCATTCGCAGGAAACGGTCGATATGCTCAATCAGGTGCTCGATGCCGAAAAACCCGACATAGTGATATTTACGGGCGACGTCGTTACGAGCAAACCCTATCAGAAAGGTCTCGAACGTGTCATTGAGCCGATTGTCAGCCGCAAAATCCCTTGGGCGCTGGTATATGGCAATCACGACGACGAGCAGGACTGGAAACGCGACCAGCTGGGCAGTCTGATTTCGCAATATCCCTACTTCGCGGGCGACATGAAAAAAGTCAAAAACGTTACGGGATACGGCAATTATGTGATTGAGGTTAAAGGACATAACGCCAACAAACCTACCGCCCTGCTCTATTGTATGGACTCACGTGCGTACAGCACTCTGAAGCCTTATGTTGACGGCTACGGCTGGTTTGCGTTCGATCAGGTGGACTGGTATCGCCGCACGAGCGACAAATATACGGCTGCAAACGGCGGCTCTCCCCTGCCCGCTCTGGCGTTTTTCCATATCCCGTTGCCCGAATATCGTAATTTCGACACCCATCAGGCGCCTAAAGAAGGCACCAAGCTCGAAAACGAATGTTCGCCCGAAGTCAATTCGGGAATGTTCCTCTCGATGCTCGAAAAGCGAGATGTGATGGGCGTATTCGTCGGACACGACCATATCAACGACTATATTTTCAACTATTGCGGTATCGCGCTGGCTTATGGCAGATTTTCGGGCAGCAAAACAACCTATACTCAGATGAAAAACGGCGTCCGCGTCATCGAACTGACCGAGAACGAACCGGGATTTCGCACTTGGATACGTCTCAATGACGAAATAGTCATTCAGGAAGTCAATTTTCCGCAGGATTTACCTTACAGAATCGAAAAAGATAAACAATAATAATATGAAACACAATCTGCTTGGAATAGATATCGGAGGCACGAAATGTGCCGTAACATTCGGCATTGAGAGCGACGGCGCGGTCGAAATTGTTGACAAGGCGCGGTTCGACACGGTGCAGGTCAACGAAACCATCGCGCGTCTGCTCGACGAAACGTCAGCGCTGATGACGAAAAACAGTCTCGACGCAGCGAATACTACGGCAATCGGCATCAGTTGCGGAGGTCCGTTAGACAGTCGCAAAGGCGTGATAATGTCGCCTCCCAACCTGCCCGGATGGGATAATATCCCTATTGTGGAACATTTCGAGAAGCGTTTCGGGGTGAAGACCGCCGTGCAGAACGATGCTAACGCCTGTGCGCTGGCAGAATGGAAATTCGGCGCCGCCCGCGGCTACGAAAATGCTGTTTTCCTGACTTTTGGCACGGGGATGGGCGCAGGCTTAATCCTCAACGGACAGCTCTATGCCGGTACGAATGACAACGCCGGCGAAGTCGGTCATATCCGTCTCGAACAGACCGGTCCCGTCGGCTACGGCAAGGCAGGCTCATTCGAGGGCTTTTGCAGCGGCGGCGGCATAGCACAGTTAGCCCGCACACGTGTTACCGAAAAACTGCAAATGGGCGAAACGGTGTCGTTCTGTAAGAGTTTTGACGAGCTGAACAGTCTGACAGCCAAAACAGTAGCCGATGCAGCCAAAGCTGGCGACGCGCTGGCTAAAGATATTTACGCCACCTGCGCAAACTATCTCGGCAGGGCGCTTTCGACGCTAATTGACGTGCTCAATCCCGAAGTGATAGTGCTTGGAAGCATCTACTGCCGCGCTCAGGAACTTATCGAGCCAGCAATGACGGCGGTGATCGAGCGCGAAGCCCTGTGGCACGCACGGCGCGTTTGCCGAATCGTACCCGCCGAACTGGGCGAAAGCATCGGCGATTATGCAGCGCTGTCTGTGGCGGCAAATGCGGTTTAACAACAAATCGAAATATATGAAAAACAAACTTGTATTCACAGCACTTATTCTATTCTGCTGCAGTTGTTTGTGGGCGCAGAAAGTTGAAAAAATCTATCCGGGGATATGGAAAATCACTTATGGCAAGCCGGAGAAGTTTTTGCCGACCGATTTCAAGGAACCGGCGGCGGAAAGTGCCATAAAGCAGCTATCGGACGAGGCAGCGCCGTTTGCGTTCGACGGCATACGTTTCCGCAAGGTGAAAAATGGCGTTGTAGCGGGTTTTCACGTTGACGACACGGAGAAGTTTTACGGCTTCGGATTGCAGAGTAACACATTTCAGCAGAGAGGTTTACGCCGCGAGATACATATCAACGACAATATCGTCGGCGATATAGGTTTCGGTCATGCTTCGCTGCCGTTCTTTATCTCGTCGAAAGGCTATGGCGTGTTGGTCAATACTGCCTGTTACACAACGTTTTTTATGACCAACAAGCGCAAGCTCAAAGACAGCAGCGCGTCGGGAAAAGACATCAACCGCGCCGCTGCCACATCGCCCGACGAGCTGTATAACAGGCTGATGACGGAGATGCCCGACGAGGTGGAAATCGCTGTCAACGGCTCCGAAGGGATGGAGATTTACGTCTTTGGAGGACCAAATGTGCGCGATGTGATGCAGCGTTACAACCTTTTTTCGGGCGGCGGCGCTCTGCCTCCGCTGTGGGGTATGGGGCTGAAATACAGGGCTAAAAACACATTCAATGCCGCACAGGTGCTGAAATTCATGAAATATTTTCGCGAGAACGATATTCCCTGCGATATGTTCGGGCTTGAACCGGGCTGGCATTCAGCGGCTTATTCCTGCTCTTATGTATGGAATCCCGACAATTTTCCCAACCCCGACAGCATACTGCGGGCAACGCAGACGATGAATTTCAAGCTCAACCTGTGGGAGCACGCTTATGTTCATCCGACCTCGCCGATATTTGAAGCAATCGTCCCGTATTCAGGCGATTACACGGTATGGCGCGGTGCCGTCCCCGACTTCACTATGCCTGCCGCCCGCAAGATTTTCAGCGACTTTCACGAAAAGGAATTTCTGAAAAAGGGCGTCGCGGCGTTCAAGCTCGACGAGTGCGACAATTCGTTTACGAGCGCAAGTTCGGAGCTGACTTTTCCCGACATCACGCAGTTTCCTTCGGGCATCACCGGCGACCGGTATCACCAACTGTTCGGATTGCTGTATCAGAAGACTTTGCTGGATATGTACCGTCGCAACAATCTGCGCACATATCTTGATGTACGCGCGTCGTATCTCTTTGCATCACCCTTAGCCTGTTCGATTTACACAGATATGTATGCTCACAGCGATTATGTGCGGATGGTCGTCAATTCAGGTTTTTCGGGTCTGAACTATTCGCCGGAGGTGAGGAGCACCGGCTCGGCTGCCGACCTGATACGCCGTATGCAAACGACGCTGATGTCGGCTCAAATGCTGGTTGACTGCTGGTTTATGAGCAATCCGCCATGGTTTCAGTTCGACCGCGACAAGAACAACCGCGACGAAATTCTGCCTAATTACAAAGACCTCGAACAGAAAGCTAAACACCTGATAGAGTTGCGAATGAGCCTTATTCCGTATCTTTACACGGCATTTGCGAAGTATCGTTTTGATGGCATTCCGCCGTTTCGTTCGCTGATGCTTGATTATCCCGACGATGAAAATGTGCTTGAGATAGACGACCAGTATATGATGGGCGACGAGCTGATGTGTGCACCTTTCCTTGATGGCGCTTCGACGCGAACAGTCTATTTCCCGCAAGGCGTCTGGTACGATTTCAACACGCGCCGGACATATCAGGGCGGACGCTCGTACGACATAGCGATGACGCTTGACGAAATCCCGATTTTCGTAAAAGAGGGCGCTATCATCCCGTTGGCTAAGCCTGTGCAATACATCACACCCGAAACTGTTTTCGACGTAACGTGTTATGTCTATGGCAATTCTGCGCGGCAAACGAGCCTTTTTGAAGACGACGGTTACACTTTCGATTTCGACAAAGGCATCTTCAACCGTATTATGTTAGAGTGGGCTAATGGCAAAGGAAGCCATTCAAAAACAGGACTTTACGATGGATCAAAATATAATATTACCGGCTGGATAAAATATTGAACGACGATTTTTTGCTGTATTTCTGATTTATTTTCTAATTTTGCACTTCAAAAAAAAAGCATTGCAATGAAAGTGAAAATTGTCAATAAATCGCACCACCCGCTGCCGCAATACGCTACGCCGCTGTCGGCAGGAATGGATATCAGGGCAAATTTGTCGTCGCCCGTTGAGCTGAAGCCATTGGAACGGAAACTAATTCCTACGGGATTATATATCTCACTGCCAGAAGGTTACGAGGCGCAGATGCGTCCCCGCAGCGGCTTGGCTCTCAAGCACGGGATATCGCTGCTCAACACTCCGGGCACTATCGACGCCGATTATCGTGGCGAAATTGGCATCATCCTTGTCAACCTTTCGCAGGACACTTTTGTCGTCAACGATGGTGAAAGGATATGCCAGATGGTCATTGCATCGCACGCGAAAGTGGAATGGCAGCCCGAAGAAACGCTCGACGCGACGGAACGCGGCGCAGGCGGATTCGGACATACGGGAAAATAATTTACGCAAAAAATATAAAAATGTTTAAAACGAAAAACCAGAAATTCAGTTTGCCCATCGCAAGGATAAGCGGCAAATTTTGCTTCATAGCCGTTGCAATTTGCCTGTTTTCAGCCACTTATGCTACGGCAAACGGACTGCGGCAAACTAAGGCGCCCGATGGTAAAGCACTGACAGCCGAAGACCAGCGTAAATTGGATTATTTCTATTACGAAGGCATAAAACTGAAGAATTTGGAAAAGTACGACGCTGCGTATGAGATGTTTAGCCACTGTCTGGCGATAGACTCCACCTCGTCGGCTGCGCTTTTCGAGATGTCGTCGTTCTACCTTCAGATGAACAAGCCCGAACAGGCGGCGTCGATGCTGCGAAGGGCTGTAGAGTATAATCCGGGCAATTTTGCGTACAAACTTGCGCTGGCGTCGCTCTCGCTTAATATCGGGATGTTTGGCGAGGCTGCCGAAACTTACGAAGATCTGCTGAAAGACAATCCCGACAAGGTGGAGCTTAACTTTTACCTTTCCGAGGCTCTGACGCAGCAGGGCGAGGTTGGCAAGGCGATTGAGGCGCTCGACCGGCTCGAAAATTCTATCGGTATGAGCGAGCCGCTTTCGATAAAGAAATATCAGCTTTATATGTCTGTAAAAGAGGAAGATCGGGCTTTTAAGGAATTGGACAAATTAGCTGCCAAATATCCGTCCGACGCGCGTTATCCCATCCTGACGGGCGACCTTTATCTTGAAAACAACGACACGAAGCACGCTCTCGAATATTATAAAAAAGCGCATACGATAGACCCCGAAAATCCGTATTACATCGTCTCGATGGCAAATTATTACGAGGTAACGGGCAATGCCGAAGCTGCCGAACAGCAGATACGTTCGGCATTGGTCAACGAGCGCTTGGATGTCGAAACGAAAGTCGCCATTCTTGCACGTTACATTCAGCGCCTGCAACAGTCGCGCAAAGACACCGAAGCGGCTAATACACTGTTCGATACACTACTCAATCAGCATCCCGAAGACATAAATATCAAGATGATTTACGGCACGCTGCTGATGTCGCAAAACAAAACCGACGAGGCGCGTTTCCAGTTTCAGCTTGCCACCGAGCTTGACCCTTCGCTCGAACAGGCTTGGCAACAGCTGCTTGCCGCAGCGATGCAAGCGAGTGATTATGAGAGAGTTGTTTCGATATGCGCTAAATGTCGCGAACTCTTCCCCGACGAGCCTGCGTATTATCTTTACGAGGGCGTCGCTTATATGCAGCAAAAAAAATATGATGAGGCGCTGACAGCGTATCAGTCTTGTATTCAGAACTTTCCCGATGCAAGTCCTCAAATGCTGTCCGACTATTACGGGCAGATTGGCGATGTGTATTTCCAGATGGAGAAGCGGGACGAGGCGTTTGCGGCTTACGATAAAGCGCTGGAATACAACGAACAAAACATTGTTGTACTGAATAATTACAGTTATTACCTGTCGCTGTCGAAAATTGAACTTGACAAGGCGGAACGGATGAGCGCAAAGTGCATCAAAGCGGAGCCGAATAATGCCACATACTTAGACACTTACGCTTGGGTTTTCTTCGTCAAAGGCAACTATTTGCTGGCGAAGATTTACATCGAAAAAGCCATATCGCAAGACCGCGAAAAGAGCGCCGAACTGTTTGACCATTACGGCGATATACTGTTTAAAGCTGGCGACAAGGAAAAAGCTGTCGAACAATGGCTTAAAGCGAAAGAAGCGGGCAAGAGCACGCCTACGCTTGAGCGTAAAATTGCCGAAAAGACATATTTTGAAACACCTGAAAATGAGCCGTAAACGATATGGAATAATGCTTCTTGTCCTGTGCCTTGCGCTTACGGGATGCAGGACGCGCGAAATTGTGCAACCGACGGTGGCAGTCAACGACAACACCACCGCAGAGCATTTTTTTGACATTTTACGGACGCAATCATCGTCGTTCAGCACTTTCACGGCGAAGCTGAATTTTGATTTCACTCCGGCTTCGGGCAAGGGAATGTCGTCGCGCGGGACGTTGAAAATCATTCATAACCAACGACTTGAATTATCCTTTCAGCCACTTGCGGGATTTGAAGTGATGCGGCTTGAGATAAGTACCGACAGCGTGAAAATGCTCGACCGGATGAACAAACGCTATATCGCCGACTCGTTCGACAAGCTGCGCGGCGAAATGCACCTCGCTCTGACATTCAGCAATTTGCAGTCGATCCTCACCAACGCCATCTTCCTACCCGGAGAGAGCGAACTTGCGGACAATGCGTTCGCGAGGTTTGAATACAACCGATCTGCGACGGGACTTGTGTTCCGCGCCGTCGATACCGAAGGGATAAAATACAGCTTTGAGGGTTGCAGCAACGGGTTATGCGCTACGGATATTGCGTCGGGTGCCGACAGGCTGAATATCAATTATTCCGCTTTCGAGACGCTTGTCGGGCGTGCATTCCCTATGAATATAAATGCTCAATGGTCTGAAAAAGAGGTGATTAAAGGCAGCGTGCAAGTCCGTTATTCCAATATCGAATACGACGCGCCAGTAGAGATAAAATTCACAGTACCAAAGAATTACGAACGGGTTGGGCTGGCGCAAATACTTAAAATAGCAGGCGAATGAGAAAAGGGCTGTGGCGACATATAGCATTGATAATCTTCCTGTTATCCGTAATGATGCTAACAGGATCCACAGCCATCTATGCTCAATCGTCGGCACAATCAAGACTTGAAGCAGAGCGCAAAAAGGTGAACGCCGATATAGCGAACATACAAAACCTGCTTGACAAAATCGCCGACAACGCCAGCGCATTATTAGACCGACTGAATTTGCAAGCGAAACAAATTCTTGCCCGTAAAAAGTCCATCGACCTGCTCAACCAACAAATTGCGCTGATTGACAGAGATATATCGAAGATGAACGCCGAGCTTGACGCTCTCGAAAACGACTACAACGAGCAGTGCAAGCGCTATGTCCGTTCGCTGCAAAACCTGCAGACCAGCCGCCGCTCGCACGTCAACTGGCTGTTTATCCTCTCTGCCGACAACTTTACGCAGTCGATCCGACGGATGCGCTATCTTCGCGAATATGCCGAATGGCGACATCAACAGGCAAAGCAAATAATTATCAAACAGGAAGTTATCAAACAGAAAAAAGTGGAGATGGAAGCCTCGCGCAAAGAAAAAACAGACTTGCTCGGCGAGCGCGAAAAAGAACATAAATCGCTGCAAGTCGAAGAATCAACGCAAAAAAAAGAATACGACAAAGTAAAACGACAACGCCAATCGCTTGAACAACAGATAAATCAGAAAAAGAAACATGCCGAACAATTAGACAAAAAAATCGAAAAGCTGATAGCAGACGAAATTGCTGCTTCAAAAAAAGACAAGAGTGTCGCACGCAAGTCCGAAACAGTCGGCGGCTATGAGATGACAACGGGAGAAAAGCAACTGGCGGACGATTTTAAGAAAAATCGAGGCGAACTGCCCTACCCGCTGACAGGAAAATACAGAATAACAAGAGATTACGGACAATATCAGCCTGAGGGGACATCGCGCGTATGGCTTATGTGCAACGGAATAGAGATAGGCACAACGCAGGGCACGGATGCGCTCGCCGTCTTTAAGGGCGAGGTTACGCAAGTATTTCAAGTTGATCCGGGAGTTTACAGCGTCATCGTCAGGCATGGCGAATACCTCACTATCTACATTAACCTGTCGGAAGTCTATGTGCGTAAAGGCGATAAGGTTACGACACGCCAAAAACTCGGACGGATATATACCAATCCGACTTCAAAAGTAACAATGTTGCATTTTGAGATACGAAAAGAAAAAATTACACTCAATCCGAAAGATTGGCTCAAATAAATTTCTTTGTGTATTACGAAAAATTCGTATATTTGCCCCGTAATATTTAAATGGCAGGATATGAAACTTATTGCAGAAAGCACCTCGAAAAGCACAGAATGGGCATTAGTAGAGGGAAGTCAGTTAGCGCACAGGTTTACCACTGAGGGGATAAACCCGTTTTTTCAGACCCGCAGGGACATCAGCCGCAGCATCAGGCTCAGTTTGCCGTTGGACTATTTTAAGCACAACAAGGTCAAACATGTTTACTACTACGGAGTTGGCTGTTCGACAGCGAATAAGCGCAATATAGTCGAGGCATCGCTCATTGCGCAGTTTCGCACTCCGGTTAATGTAGAAAGCAATATGCTTGGGGCGGCACGCGGATTGTTTCGGTCGGAGACAGGAATAGCCTGTATTCTGGGGATGGACACGAACACATGCTTGTATGACGGCACACATATTGTGAAAAACATTTGTCCGGGAGGGTATCTGCTTGGCGACGAAGGCTCGGAAGCTGTGCTGGGAAAATTATTCCTTGCAGACTTGATTAAGGAATTGATGCCTATTTCGTTGTTGACACAGTTTTACGACAGTATCAAGCTCGACAGAGCCGGATTGTTAAGGGTGCTTTACGACGAACCCAATCCGGCGCGTTACTTGAGCGATATTTGCGGGTTTTTGCTCGCACATTCGCACGAAGAATATGTCAACGATTTGATAGTCAAAAATTTCAAAGACCTTTTCCGTCGCAATATCAGGCGTTACGACTACAAGAAACACAAGATACGCTTCGTCGGTTCGGCAGCCGTCAATTTCAAAGAACAGCTGCTGCACGTGGCGCACGAATACGATGCTCATGTTGACCTGATTACCGATTCGTTCCTGACGGGACTTATCGAATATCACGCAGAGAGTTAATTCGCCGCGAAAAACGCACTTGCTTCGCGTTCGGCACGTATAACGCAATCTTCGAGCGACAAACCGTAGAAGTAGTTGCCCGTCAGGAAGATATGTGCATCTTTGCGTAGCGGCAGACTGCGATTTGCCATATCGATATGTTCACGGCGCAGAGCAGGCAGTCGATGCTTGGTCGTCGTCCATGCTTGTATATCCGATCGCTTGATATGCAAGACTTTACAAATCAAATCAAATTGCTCTGTTTCGGATTTCTGCTCGTCGGAAAAATGAAACGTAAAGCCGCGAAAAGCCTTATCGGGAATGACGTCGCGCGAAACAACCGACAGCAGCTCGTCCGACTGCGGTATAAGCCCTGACATCTTCTTGACATTCAGCATATTTGCGGGTACGACAACGCCAACCGACTCTGAACGGACGACGCCGACGGTCGAAAAAACACCTGCCACATCAGACTCCACACGCTTCAGCAACGACGCCGCCGTTTGCGGGTCTGTCGCCATTGCTATGTTTTTCGTGCGCAGCTGCACCCCGCCGGCATCGGTCAAAACAAACACATCGCCGTCTTTCGAGATGCGTTTTATCTCGGTTTTACATCTGATTTCCAACCCGTTACTCCAAACGACTGTTTTTAGAAATCCCGACAGCCCGCGCTCGAAAGTGAAATTGCGCTGTCGGCTTTTATCGCGCGTTTTCCGTTTTTTCAGGAATATTTCCGCCGGATAATCGTCGGCATCCTGCGAAATGACGGCACGGAAAGCGTATCGAAACACATTGTCGTAGTTGATTTTACCTACTATCGGACTGTAATATTCGCGGGTCGTCTTGCCGTGTTTGTCCGCGCCTGCTATCTTGAAGCAGTTCGTCAGCAGCGGAAGATAGGATATGGCGCTCGTGAGGCTTCGTATCTCGTTATTTTTCAACAACTTATATCCATAGCTGTGTATCGGTACGATATGCTCGGCGGCGCCTGTTTCGGCAGCCATTGCGAGCAAGCGAATATATGAATTATAGCAGGTATGAGCGCCTGTTTCCAACCAGAACCCGTCATTTCCCTGCGGACAAAATGTGCTTATCTGACCTCCGAACACGTCCTCCTTTTCGGTTATCATCACACGTATTCCTTTCTTTTTCAGGCAGTGAGCAAATGTTATCCCGCTTATCCCCCCGCCTACTACAATGCAATCGTATATCATCTTAAATCATTATTTATCTGTCATTTTTAATTTTAGGGGGCTCAGCGAGCGTCCCACCTTCATTATAATGCTGATTGTTTGGCAGTCCTTTTTGTCCGACGCCTTCGCGCATCAAACCCTTTAGTTCGTCAAGATATTTCTGATAGACCATGCGCGGCAGGATGTTATGACGACGGCATATTGACGCTGCCATACCGACAACTTCGCCCAACATGCCGGTTGTCCGCATAACACGCGTCGTGCCAAGCGCCACGTGGGTAACGCTGATATTCCTGCCTGCCATGAACAGATTGTCTATGTTTCGTGAATAGAGACATCTATAAGGCACAGGATAGGGGTAAATGTTTGTTTGTTCAGCTATTGACTTAAATTCGGAACCCGGAAAATTAGCTGTGTTGGCAGGGTCGGGATAATGAAGGTCGATTGACCATGTTGCGGCTGCCGTACCATCCTCATGTACAACATGTTTTGTTATATCGTCTTCCTTAAGGATATAATCGCCCAAAAGCCGTCGCGATTCACGCTTTCCTGCTATGTATGCCACCCATCCGAGTTTGCGGTTTTTATACGGTTCGTTCTCTTTAAGTTTGTTTTTGAGAAAACTCCAGTTGGAATATACCACTAAAAGTCCATAATCGCGTATCCTCTCGAAATCTTTTATCTGGTCATAGTTCATACCTGTTTCCCAAGTCCATTCGCCTTTAGTTACTTTTTCGCAACTTTGCTCGCTAAAATCTATTCCATAGTTGAATCGAGGAAAAGAGACGGACTTACCGGCGTCTTCCGAATACCACTGAACAGAGGCGCCCATAGTCATCTTGTCGGCTTGTTCCGGAGCCATACTCTCACCAAACTCGCTGCGGGCTTCACGACCCATGTGATAATCGGCGCCTGCAAGGTAGCCTATCGTGCCATCGCCGGTACAATCGGCAAAGACAGGCGACTCAAAAAGCAGCTCCTCACCGGTCTCTATATGCTTGCCTACAACTGCTGAAATTCTTTGACCGTTCATCCTGACCGCTATTGCTCGATAGTTCACAAATAAACTGATATTCTTTTCACTAACAATAGCTGACATCTTTTTTCCG
Organism: Tannerella sp.; assembly: GCA_031272455.1. GTDB lineage: Bacteria > Bacteroidota > Bacteroidia > Bacteroidales > Tannerellaceae > Tannerella. Next base: position 13,999 of record JAISTS010000008.1, read on the forward strand.
TCTTCATAATTAGACGCCGGTTGTGCGTTGCCTCCCTGCAGCGGTCCCCATTCTTTTTGCAAATTGCCAAGTTCAGGATACAAACCTGTCTCTAATCGCCCGCCGAGATGTACGCGTATCTCCGAACTGTTATTGCCTCCAAGTATGGGACGGTCGTTGAGTAATGCCACTTTGCAACCTAATCTCGCAGCTGCAATAGCAGCGCTCATGCCTGCGACGCCTGCTCCAACCACAACAAAATCATATTGTCCGGCGCTGTCAGGTATATCTTTAATCTTTAACACATTACGGCGAAATTTATTTAAATCGGCAATATCTGAGGGTGGTATATCAGATTCTTCCGTAGTAAACCAGATAGCATCACATCTGCCGTTAAAACCTGTAAGGTCATGCAACGTAACTCTTATCTGCGGGTTACTAACAGTGATTTTACCGGCTGACTGCCACATCCATTCCGAGCCGCTGTCGCCTAAAGGGGATGCTAAAGACTTGCCGTCAATGTATATACTGAATTTTCCGGCGCCTTTGCTCGACGACCACGGTGAAGTCCAATTATATGTGCGCACATAAACATAATATATTCCCGTCTCAGGTAATGTAATTGTTGTAAAAGCATCATCAACAGGCGTTCCCATACCATGCGCCATCAGATATGGCGAACCCATAAGATCCATGAACTGCTGGTCAACAACCCATCCGCCTTTATTCGTAAAACTCTCTGCTTCAAGGAGATAATTCGATGCCTTGACGAGCGCAAACTGCATCAGCATCGCGCCCGCCAAAATCAAAATCCTGTACTTCGACAGCCGTTCCATAATGTTTTTTATTCTCATATTCATACTGTTATCATTAAGATTTAACCGTATTTAGCCGCCAGAAAACCGAGCAACGCATTGATTTGACGCACAGCTTCCTGAGTTTCGGGCGAGACTTCTTTATGCTGAAGCCGAAGAAGCAGATATCCATAAACGGCAGTGAAACAGGTCTCTATCTCCGAAGCATCCGCGCCGTCGGACTTTGCCCTCAACTGCACTATATGCGGCAACGCCCTGAAATACAGCGCTCCGTAAGCCGTCTCTTTCGGGTCTTTAAGCAACCGCAAGTGGAGTTCGGTCAACTCGCTTACGACATTCTTATTCAGCTGAATATGACCCTTTTCCACGACACCTTCGCGTCGCATCATCTCCGCCAGCTCTTCGTACCAGCCGAGAATTTGCCGTTTCACCTCCGCCGGCTGGTCGTAACGGTCAACTATCTGCCGCTTAATCTCCTCAGTATCAAATTTGCAGGCGCGTATCAAATCCTCAACCTGCCACATATAAAGCAGGTATTCCGCTATGTTTTCTTTCCTTTTCTGCTGCGCGATAATCATAGCGCAAATGTACGGTTTTTTGACGAAAACATTGTAATTTTGCGTTTCCAAACTATAAAAATATGGCTGAAACGACTTACGAACTGATAAATACGGGCTTTTTTTATGCCGACGGCGGCTCAATGTTCGGCGCCACCCCGCGCCGAGCGTGGAGCAAACGCTATCCCTGCGACGAACAAAACCGCTGCAAGCTCGCTATGCGGGCAGGCTTGGTGAAAACACGCTGCGGACGCATCATCGTCATCGACAACGGCGTGGGATTTAAGCATTTGGACAAACTGAAACATACATCATACGACTTCTTCGATTTGACGGATATATGCGATGTGCTGGCAGCACAAAGCATAGCGCCCGAACAGGTTACCGACGTGATACTCACCCATTTGCACTTCGATCATTGCGGACATACCACGCGCCTCGAAAACGGACGTATCGTCCCCACTTTTCCCAACGCCATCTGCCACGTGAGCCGCGCACAATGGGATAACAGCCTCAATCCCAACGCTCTCGAAGCCGACTCCTATTTCCCCGAAAATATGGACGCCATAGCGCAGGCGGGCAAGCTGCATCTTGTTGACAGCGACTGCGACCTGTGCGACGACATTCATCTGCGCCTGTTCGACGGGCATACCTGCGGACAAATCGCGCCCTACGTCAAAACCGGCAGACAGACAGTCGTTTTTGCAGGCGACGTCATACCGATAGCCGCCCAAGTCTCGCCACTGTGGATTTCGGCTTACGACACCCACCCGCTGACCTCGTATAGCGAAAAACTGCGTATGCTCGACGAAGCCGCCGCCGACCAACAAATCCTCGTCCACTATCACGATGCCTGTACACCGTGCTCTGCAGTGCGTAAAATCAATAATTTTTACCGCGCGGAAGAAGCGCGAAATGATTTATTAAAATAAAATCGTTACTTTTGCAAAATGAGAAAGCAGACATTTTTATCTTTGACGGTATGTTTCGCTCTTGTGCAGGCGCTTTCGGCGTCGGCACAGGACGAACTGCCTGGTTATGTGCAGGCGCGGGCTTGGGCGCCGCAAAACGCTGAACATCGTATGTTTAGCTATATCCTCAAGCCGGAGTATTTTAACAACAGTGCGAAGTTCTGGTATGAATACAAGACTTCGGAGGGCGTGCGATGGTATGTCGTTGACCCCGAACAGAGCAGCCGACTGCCGCTTTTCGACCTCGAACAGATAGCCTCGCAGATCAGCGAGATCACTCGCGACCCGTTCACTGCTCAACACTTGCCCATCCGCAAGCTCAAAATCGCAGACGACAACCGTATCTTCACGTTTGAAATCCCGACCTCGACCGGCAGGACGTTTTATTTCGCCTACGACTATCTCACGCGCAAGTTGGAGACTAAGGACAAAGGCGAGCCGACGCCCGCAATCTGGGGTAATATCTCGCCCGACAAAAAGCGTGTAGTATATGCCAAAGACCTGAACCTCTATTATATGTCTTACGCCGATTATGAGAAGCTGCAAGCTAACCCTGCTGACCGCAGCATCACGGAAATTGCGCTTACAAGTGATGGAGTCGAGAATTTCGGCTACGGCATACCCCATTTCCGCCTCAGCACCGATACCTTGCTCGACCACAAACGCAAACAGGTACGCGGCAGCTGGTCGCCCGATGGACGGCATTTCGCCACAATGCTGTCCGACGAACGGGCGCTCAATGAGCTGTGGGTCATCCATTCCACCGCCAAGCCTCGCCCCGTGCTCGAAAGCTACCGTTACCAGATGCCGGGCGAGCCGGGCGCTCCCGATGTCCATCTCTATCTCTTCGACCTCGAAACAAACACCCGCAAGGAGATACAAACCAAGGGCTACAAAAACCAGACGCTCGAACTCGGCTACAAACCCCGCGAAAAGCCCACCGACCCTGCTGTCTGGCTCGGCGACAACAGCAAATTCTATCTCACCCGAATGAGCCGCGACCTGAAACGGGTCGATATCTGCACCTTCACCATAGGCGACGACAGCATAAAAACCGTTATCAACGAGGAACTTAACACCTACATCGAGACCCGCCCGCTTGCCGTTACCGACGACGGCAAAGAGTTGATACACTGGAGCGAACGCGACGGATGGGCGCATCTCTACCT
>JAISTS010000015.1 GCA_031272455.1 Tannerella sp.
GCCGCAAATTCCCATTCCGCCTCCGTCGGAAGTCGGTATTTCTTGCCTGTCTGCTGGTTCAGTTTGTGGATAAATTCCTGTACATCATCCCAACTAACGCTTTCAACGGGTAAGTTGTCACCTTTGAAATGAGATGGATTGCTGCCCATCACTGCGTTCCATTGCGCCTGCATTACCTCATATTTACCAATAAAAAAGTCTGAAAGCTTTACGTTGTGCACAGGGCTTTCGCTATTCCATTTGTTATCCTGAGCATCTGCGTAATAATTTGGTGCATTGGGGTCTGTGTTTTGCGCGCCCATCAAAAAAGTACCGCCTTCGACTGCAATCATTTCGATGCCGAATTTGTCGGTTGAATTTGTGTTTTTTGATGGTGGTTGTTGAATTGGTGATATTATTGGCGCTTTCGGGAAAATAAGCTCAAATGGACTGCAGGCAACGCGGAAGCCTTGGCGGGTGTAGGGGCGGTCGTCGGTGTCGCCGTAGTCGTTGTGGTAAGACACGCGGGCGAGCCTCGCATTGTAGTACCAACTGCCGCCACGAAACACGTGAAAAGAGCCTGAAGTAGGACCCGTAGGATTAAATTGGGCGGCACTGCTGTAAGAGTCATACCAGTCGGCGCACCGTTCCCAAACGTTGCCGCTCATATCATAAATGCCCAATTCGTTTGCCTGTTTTGTGCCAACGGGATGAGTTTTGTCGCCGCTGTTGTCATCGTACCACGCCACATTTCCTGCTGTATTGCTGCCGCTGTATTTGTAACCACGTGATTGATTTCCTCCCCGTGCCGCAAATTCCCATTCCGCCTCTGTCGGAAGTCGGTAATTCTTGCCTGTCTGCTGGTTTAACTTGCGGATAAATTCCTGAACGTCGTTCCAACTCACATTTTCTACCGGCAAATTGTCGCCTTTGAAATAAGATGGATTGTTGCCCATCACGGCTTTCCATTGCGCCTGCGTAACAGGATATTTACCAATAAAATAGTCAGAAAGAGTTACTTGGTGAACGGGGCTTTCATCGTCCCAAGCACCTTCATCATAATTTGGCGCATTGGGGTCTGTGTTTTGCGCGCCCATCCAAAAAGTGCCGCCTGCGATTGCTATCATTTCAATGCCGATTCGGCTGCTGCTATACTCGCGTTGCACCACTTCGCGTCCGTCGATTTCGCGTTGCACCTCGCCGCCCTGACAATAAGGGCAGTAAGGAAGTTCTTCCTTGAAATAATGCCCGTTGGGGCACTTTGTAAAACCTTTCATACTGATATTATATTATTTATAAGTTATAAAATGCTGTTGAAAAACCGCAAGACAAGATGATGCCCACGACCCGTCTTTGAAATCGGTGCAGATAGCGTTACTTGTGTACTTTATGGGCATCGGCAGGATTAAAGTTACAACTGTTTCTTGCAGTTACGATTTATTACTGCCTCGGTCGCAAAACATCATTAACTTTCTCGACGACTTGCTGTTTTACGTCTTTGACTGTCAGTTCGTTGCGTATGTCGGCTGATGAGGCGGCTATGAGCAGTTTGTAATCGCCTGCGTCGGTTATCCATGCGCTTTGGTCGGGGTCGAATGATGCGAGGTCGGCGTCGGTCAGGCGGAAGGTCAGCGTTTGCGATTCGCCCGGGGCAAGCAGTTTGGTTTTTGCGAAGGCTTTCAGCTCTTTTGAGGGCTTCGACAGTGCGGTTTTTGGCGCTGCGATATAGAGCTGTACCACTTCCTTGCCTGCCGTTGTGCCCGTATTTTTCACTATAACGTTCACTGTCAGAGCGTCGTTGGCATCCTGTGCAGCCTTGTATTCAAACGTGGTATATGACAGTCCGTAGCCGAAGGGATACGAAACAGCCTTGCCGTAGGTGTCGAAATAGCGGTAACCCACATATATATCTTCCTCATACACAGTATAATCAACATTCTTCACGGGCGTTTTCTCTTCTGCGGCGCCGCCTTGCACTTGCGAAGCGAAACTGCGCCTCATATCATCGGGATTAAACTTATAATCGTACGGGAAATTAGCTGACGATGCGTGATCCATATAATTGACGGGGAAGGTCATAGGCAGTTTGCCGGAGGGGTTGACCGAGCCTTTGAGTATGTCTGCCACCGAGTTGCCGCCTTCCTGTCCGCCCTGCCATGCAAGCAGAATGGCGTCGGGTTTGTCTTTCCACGAAGCTGTTTCGATCACGCCGCCGGAGTTGATGATGACGACGGTTTTTTTGCCGGCTTTGCGGAAAGCTGTCGTAACGCGCTCAATCATAGCTTTTTCTTCGACAGTGAGGTTGAAATCGCCGTCGATGGTGCGGTCTGAAAATTCACCCGAATTACGTCCGAGAGTAATTATCGCGGCGTCGGCTGTACGTGCTTTTGCGTCGAGCCAAGCCGTTTCGGGGATAAATTCGCCAAGTCGCGGCTGATTCATAAAACGCGCCATCGGGTTGTTGTCGTCTTGCGAAATTTTAGCTTTTTCGGCTTCCATATAGGACTTGTATTTCGACGTAACATCCTCATCGAGAGCATATCCGGCGTTTTTCAATCCATCTTCGAGCGAGATGACGTAGGCTTCGTTGACATCGCCGCTGCCTGTGCCGCCGGAGATAAAATCGTAAGATGTAATGCCGAATGCAGCAACGGTATGTATCTCATTATCAAACGGCAGGGTATTGGCATCGTTTTTCAGCAACACCATACCTTCGGATGCCGAGTTGCGTGTAACGGCGGCGTGAGCTGTCAGGTCGGGTGCATTGCTGTATTCGTAGCCTTTGAAACGCGGCGAGCGCAGCACGAGTTCGAGCATACGTTTGACGTCGGTGTCCACGTCGGCAATGTCGAGTTTTCCGCTGTTCACGCCTTCGATAATGGCATTTTTCTGGTCGGGACGTCCGGGCATAAGCAGGTCGTTACCCGCATATATCTGTGCGACAGGGTCTTTGCCGCCAAACCAGTCTGTCATTACCAATCCGTCGAATCCCCATTCGTCGCGCAGGATTGTAGTCAGCAATTCGCGGCTTTCGGAAGCATACACGCCATTGATATAGTTGTACGACGACATCACTGTCCAAGGTTGCGCTTCTTTGACGATGATTTCAAAGTTGCGAAGGTAGATCTCACGCAGGGCGCGGGTCGAAACGCGGGCGTCGTTGCCTGTGCGGTTCGTCTCCTGACTGTTGACGGCAAAATGTTTGATTGACGTGCCTACGCCGTTCGACTGTATGCCGCGCACCATCGCCGCGCCGATTTTGCCGGCTACGAGCGGGTCTTCGGAATAATACTCGAAATTGCGACCGCAGAGCGGGTTACGGTGGATATTGAGCGCCGGTCCGAGCAGCACGTCAACGCCATATTCGAGCACCTCGTTGCCCATCGCTTTGCCCACATTTTCAACTAATTCGGTGTTCCACGTCGATGCCAGCAGCGTACCGACGGGAAAAGCCGTGCAATAGGACGAGATACGCAATCCGGCGGGACCATCGCCAACCACTATTGACGTGATACCGAGGCGTGGCAAGGCAAATGTCGTGCCCGCAGCGCCGGCGACGATTTCCTGTGTCTCGCCAACACCTGCGCCTCCCGGTCCCATACTGAAACCCGCCATTCCCTGACCGACAAGGAGCGACGCTTTCTCTTCCAAACTCATTGCAGCGGTAACTTTGTCAACCGACGATTTGCCCAGCTGCGGAATTTTCGACTCGTTAGTACAACTTGCTAACATAAATAAACTCAATGAAATTAAAGCCATTGTCTTCATAAGCTATGTCATTTTATTAGGTAAAACATATAAATTATCAGCCGCAAATATAGATGAATTTTCCTTAATGGCAAAACGGTTTGCGATTATTGCTATTTTTTTTTCTTGGCAAAAACCGGCGAGATTTACGAAAAAACATTTAACTTTGTCGTATCAAAACAATATCAAAACAAAAAAAGAACTTATGAAAAATTATGTAACACTATTACTGTCAGGCGTATTGCTGCTGTCGGCATGCCGCAGCGAAACGAAACCTGCCATCAACATCGACTCTGTTGCCTCGCCTCGCGGGACGGAGGTTTTCCAGCCCGAATGGACAAACATAGCCGAGCATTACCGCTTTCCGGAGTGGTTTACGGACGCGAAGTTCGGCATTTTCATCCATTGGGGCGTATATGCTGTTCCGGCATTCGGGTCGGAGTGGTATCCGCGCAATATGTATCAGCAAGGCACAAAGGAGTTTGAGCATCACGTTGCCACTTACGGCGAGCAAACCAAGTTTGGCTACAAGGACTTCATCCCGCTGTTCAAGGCTGAAAAGTTCGATGCCGAAGAGTGGGCGCGGCTTTTCAAAGCGTCGGGCGCAAAATACGTCGTTCCGGTGGCGGAGCATCACGATGGTTTTGCGATGTATGCCAGCGATTTAAACAAATGGAACGCTGTTGCTATGGGACCGAAAAAAGACATTGTAGGGCTGCTTAAACAGGCTATTGAGAAGGAGGGTTTGGTGTTCGGACTTTCTACGCATCGCGCCGAAAATGCGTGGTTCTACAATGGCGGGATGAAGTTTCCGTCCGATGTGCAGGATACGACTATTGAACTTTACGGTCGCCGTTTTGAAAAGGAAACATGCGACGAGGCATTTGCCCGCGAGTGGTTATTGCGTGTGTATGAACTGATTAACAAATACGAGCCGAAGTTGATATGGTTTGACTGGACGGTCAACAATCCTGTACTCATGCCGTATTTCAACAAGTTTATGGCGTATTACTACAACAATGCGTTAGACTGGAATAGCGGCGTGGTTGTGAACACGAAGCAGGGCTACCCGACAAACGTTCAGGTGTGGGACGTAGAGCGCGGCAAGTCCGGTAAGATGATGAAATACCCGTGGCAGACGGACACTTCTGTCGGCAAACGCTCGTGGTCGTACATCGACGGCGAAGAGAACAAGACGCCCGAACAGATTGTACACGACCTGATTGACATAGTGAGCAAGAACGGCAACCTGCTGCTGAACATCGGTCCGAAGGCTGACGGCACGATAACCGACGAGCAGACAGCCATACTTCTCGATATAGGTAAATGGTTGAAAGTGAACGGCGAGGCGATATACGGTACTCGCTGCTGGAAGAAGTTTGGCGAGGGCGAAACCGAAGCGACCAAAGGCTCGTTTACCGACAATACGGCAACGGCATATACCGCTCAGGATATGCGGTTCACGGTGAAAGGCAATGATTTCTATGTCATTACGCTGAATTGGAAGGATGGCGATGTAACGGTCAAATCGTTGGACAAGGCGGCTATCGCTGATGCAAAAATATTGGACATCAAACTATTAGGCTCTGACGAGAAAATAACGTGGCAGCAAACCGACGGAGGCTTGAAACTGACCTTCCCTAAGGCGAGACCATGCGACTACGCTTATTCGTTCAAAATCACCTTCGACAAGCCGGTTGGCGAGAGCGTACCGTCGGAAGCGACCGACGAGGTTATGAAACACGGATAAAATTTGCCAATTAAAAATTAAGAATTAAATAAAAAATAAAAGATAAAAAATTGGAATACAGGGAAATAGGTCGGACGGGGATGCGGGTGTCGAACATCAGTTTTGGCGCTTCGTCGCTTGGCGGGGTTTTCCATTCGCTGAAAGAGGCGGATGGCGTTCGGGCTGTGCATACGGCTGTGGATAAGGGGATTAACTTTATCGACGTGTCGCCGTATTATGGTCATCTGAAAGCCGAAATTGTGCTTGGCAAAGCGCTGAAAGACATCGACCGCAGCCGCTATTACCTCTCGACAAAAGTGGGGCGCTACGGCAAAGATGGCGCTAACACTTGGGATTATTCGGCGCAACGGGCGGAAACGAGCGTTTACGAAAGTATGGAACGGCTGAATGTCAGCTATATAGACCTAATTAATGTGCACGACATCGAGTTTGCTGACCTCGAACAGGTATGCGCCGAGACACTGCCTGCACTGACGGCGCTGCGCGAAAGAGGCGTGGTCGGGCACGTTGGCATTACCAATCTGACGCTTAGCCATTTACGCTATGTCATCGAACACGTTCCGGCTGGCACGGTCGAGAGCATACTGTCGTTTTGCCATTACTGCTTGAACGACAACGCTTTGACGGATTATTTTGACTTTTTCGAGTCGCACGGAGTGGGGATTATCAACGCCTCGCCGTTTTCGATGGGCTTGCTGACCGAGCGCGGCGCTCCGGCTTGGCATCCCGCATCGCCGCAGTTGCAAAACGTCTGCCGTCGAGCTGCTGACTATTGCCGCTCGCAAGGGAAATCCATTGAGCAGCTGGCTGTTAAGTATGCAGTCAGCAACCCGCGAATTGCCACGACGCTGTTCAGCACAACCCGCTCCGAAGCAGTCGAACAAAACATTCGCTGGGCGGAAGAGCCGTTCGATGAGGAACTTTACGCCGAAGTGCGCCACATCCTTGAACCGCGATTTAGAGATACATGGCTAAACAGTTGATTATATGACAATTATTGATGCACATGCACATTTATGGCTCCGGCAGGATGCAGAAGTTGACGGACAGAAGATCAAGACGCTCGACGGCGGTAAGTCGCTGTTTATGGGCGAAGTACGTCAGATGTTGCCGCCTTTTATGACCGACGGGCGCAATACGGCGGAGATTTTCCTCGCAAATATGGATTACGCTCAGGTTGCCGCCGCCGTTATCACTCAGGAATATATTGACGGACAGCAAAATGAGTATCTTTTAGACGTTCAGCAGGCTTATCCGGAACGGTTTCTCTGCTGCGGTCTTGTCGATGCTCGCATACCGGGCTTTTTTGCGCAGGCTGAAACGCTGATTGACAGGGGTTTTCGCGGAATAAAACTGCCCGCCGGACGACTGATAATGCCCGATCGCCGCGTTTGGCTGACCTGCGACGAGATGATGCGTATGTTCAAGCTGATGGAGCAGCGCGATGTACTGTTTTCGGTTGACCTTGCCGATGGTGAGACGCAAGTGGCTGAAATGGAAGAAATTATCGCCGAATGTCCGAACCTGCGAATTGCAATAGGGCACTTTGGAATGGTAACGCGCGAGGGCTGGATGTCGCAAATCCGACTTGCGCGACACCTTAAAGTAATGATTGAAGCCGGCGGGATTATATGGCTGTATAACAGCGAGTTCTATCCATATACGGGCGCAGTTAAGGCAATAAAAGAGGCGGCTGACGCTGTTGGCATCGAAAAATTGATGTGGGGGTCGGATTATCCGCGTACTATTGTGGCGGTAACTTATCGTATGTCGTACGATTTTATCCTGAAAACCAATCTGTTAACCGACGAAGAAAAGGCGCTGTTTCTTGGCGGCAATGCACACAAGTTCTACCGTTTCGGGGATTTGCCGGAGTTGCCTTATTTACGGAATATGTCGGAGTGATACTTGTAAATTGAGAATTAATAATTGAGAATTGAGAATTAAAAATAAATGACTAATAATGAGAGCTGTACAAATTATTAAAGCGGGCGAAGTGCGGATGACGGATATGCCGCAGCCGTCGCCGGCAGCAGGTGAAGTGCTTTTAAAAATCAGATATACAGGATTTTGTGGGTCGGATTTGAATACTTTTCTCGGACGTAATCCTATGGTGAAATTGCCGGTTATTCCGGGGCATGAAATCGGCGCTGTCGTCGAAGCCAAAGGCGCCGGCGTTCCTGACAGTTTGCGTATCGGAACGCCCTGTACAGTAAATCCTTACACAGCTTGCGGACGGTGTTCGTCGTGCCGCAACGGACGCCCTAATGCCTGTGCGTCGAACCGCACGCTGGGCGTGCAACGCGACGGCGCGATGTGCGACTATATTGTCGTTCCGTGGCAGAAAATTATTGCAGATGAGGCTGTTACAAGTCGAGATTTTTGCCTTGTCGAGCCTTTGAGCGTCGGCTTTCATGCCGTTTCGCGAGCAGATGTTAAAGCGACTGACACTGTGATGGTTATAGGCTGCGGAATGATCGGTGCAGGCGCTATTGTCGGTTCGGCTTTGCGTGGCGCACGAGTGATTGCCGTTGACCTTGACGACGAGAAATTTGCTCTGGCTCAACAACTTGGCGCACATTATTCAATCAATTCGCAAACCGAAGATGTTCATGAAAAACTGCTGTCGCTAACCGACGGCAAGGGTCCCGATGTCGTCATTGAAGCAGTCGGTTCGGCACCGACTTATCGCTTGGCAATCAGCGAAGTATCATTCACCGGACGTGTTGTTTATATCGGATATGCAAAAACCGAAATCGCTTTCGACACGAAACTGTTTGTGCAGAAAGAACTTGACATCAGAGGCTCGCGTAATGCGCTGCCTGAGGATTTTTGCGCCGTTACGGAATATATAAAAAGTGGACAATGCCCTGTGGATAAGTTGATTACGGCAATACATCCACCGCAGGATGCACAAATGGCTCTCGAACAATGGCAGGCTAATACGGGCAAAATATTCAGGATACTTATTGCGTTCTGACACAGCTCAAAAGCCGAAAATATTCCGTGTTAGCCAGAAAATCAGGACAACGGCGAAATAGCTCCAGATAATCAATGGCGTCTGTATCAGGAAATTAAATCGTGATTGCGGACGTATCCAACTGACCATTTTCCCGCACAGCAGCAAAGCGAGGTAGGGGAGTGTGATGACTATCAGCGCGTTATACCGAAATGCATTCCAGAAATCAAAATGCAGCAAAGCATGAATTGTTCGTTGCGAGCCGCATCCGGGGCATTTCAAACCGGTCAACATGAGGAACGGACATTTCGGAAATAACGCCGACAGCGACGGGTCAAAAAGGTAATAAACGACAGCCGCTGCAATAACCACAAAAAGGATTGCTGCAGCGAAAAGCGCTTTTTTATTCATCGTCAGGCAATTCAATAGCTGCTATCCAGCATTGCCGCTCCTATGCCCAAAACGAAAACTAAAATGATGTAGAGCACGATGACTACGCCGCCGATAATTGCACCCCACAGCGCCCATTTCTTGGCATCGCTTGACGCTTTTTGCGCTCCGGCATAATCGCCCATGGCATAAGCCGAGCTGACTTTCGTCGATGAGATAATCGAAACGATACCGAAAGGCAGACAGCAAAAAACGGTTACCAGAATAGCCCAAATCAAATAATTGTCAGGCATCGGCTGCGTGTTTGTCGGCGGTGGAGTCTGCGCGGATTGTTGCTGCACATACGTTGGCGCCGGTGTGCCAATAATGCCTGACAACTCGGGCAATGTGCCTGCTGTAACCCAGTCGGGAAGCGTTTCGTTCCACACCAAAGTGCTTGCCGTGATAGGTTCGTTTGCTAATGCTGCTAATGTGAACGGACCTTTTTTGTCGTTTCCTACGAGATAAAAATAGTTCTTTTCTTCCATTTTCGTGAAATTTATTGTTAATAACTGCGACAAAGATAAGCGAAAGCAAAATAAAAAAGCAAAATTTTCCTGAAAAAAAATTTATTTTTCCGAAATTTTCTTTAGTGAGAGGCGTTCGAGAAACCATACGATAGCGAAACCTGCGACGCATAGCATTGCAGCTTCCCATAACTGGCAATATGGGGCTATATTATTTTCTATCAGCGGTTTAGCGATGCCATCGCTGTCAATATATGTTTCTACGGTTTCTTTCCATGGCCAGACTTTGTTAAGCGAGCCGAGCATAAAACCGCTCAAAACTGCTACTGTTAAATCGTGATATTTCCTGAGCAAAAACGACAGCACGCGCGAAAAGGCGACAATACCGATAAGCGCTCCGCAGGCAAAGGTCAGCAATACGCTTATTTTCAATTCCTTAACAGCTTCCATTATATAAGCGTACTTGCCCATCAGTAGCAAGATGAAGCTGCCTGATATCCCCGGCAAAATCATAGCGCATATCGCGATAGCCCCGTAGAGAAAAATAAATGGCAGTCCTTCGGGCGTCTGAATTGGTACGGCAATGGTGATGTAGTATGCTGATGCTGCGCCGATTACAAAACCAACTATCGTTTTCCAGTTCCATTTGCCGACATCGCGAAGCACAAACAACGTTGACCCAAGTACAAGCCCGAAGAAAAACGCCCACACAAGAACGGGGTGATTTTCAAGCAGATGAGTAACAATTTTTGCAAGTGAAAAAATGCTGATGCCGATGCCGAGGAGGAGGGCGAACAGGAAATTGCAGTTGACAGCTTTCCAAAATTCGGCTAAACGAAACGTAAACAGCAGTTTAAGCGTTTTCGGACCGATGCTTTTAATGGAATCGACGAGTTCTTGATAAATGCCTGCTATAAAGGCGATTGTGCCGCCGGAAACACCGGGTACGACGTCGGCTGCTCCCATTGCCATACCTTTCAGCGTTATCAGCGAATACTGTTTCAGTGTGCGTTTCATGTCTAATTACCGTGATATTTTTCTTTCAGATAGTTCTTTGTTAACTGCTTGGACGATATGGCTTTATGCTGTTCGGGATACATACCTTTCGAGCGCAGATATTCGATCAGTCCCGTGCCGTCGTTTGAGGGGCAGGACAGGTAGAATTTTATCGTGCCGGCGATGTTGTCCTTGTTCACTTTCACGACCTGAATTTCGCCCGCCGGAGCATCCTCGTCCATCTGTTCAGCTATCTGTTCAATCAGTTCGGGCGGCAAAAAGTCCATAATATTTTCGTCGCGCAGCACGTCGAACAGGTGGCATATCTCCTTGAAATCGTCCTGTACGGGATATTCTTCGAGTATCGTGTCGATGATTTCGTTCGTTTCTTCGGCGTCAACCTCGTCGAACAGGTCGCGAAACTCGTCAACCGCCTTGTCAAAATCGTCGTTTTTATAGAGGCAATATGCGCGAAAAAGCTTGATTTCCAAATCTTCTTCGTCGCAAGTGATGGCGAAGTCGAGCGCTTCGACGGCTTTGTCGTACTGTCCGAGCACGGCGTGCAGCCTGCCCGACATATACCAGTAATCCGAAAAATACGGGTCGCGGTCGAGCATCTCGTTGCAAAGTTCAATAGCTTTAACAATATATCCCTGTGATTCAAGCAAATAGCAATGCTCTTCGGTGAGGCTGATATTCCCGGGAAAGAGCGCCAGCCCCTCATCGACAAACTCATTCAGCACCTTTTTATCGCATTTTTCGCCCGACATCACGCAAACCGCGTATTCGTACAGGTCAACGGCGTCTTCGTCTCCCGACGCGATTTTTTCGTGCAAAATGTTGCGCACATCGTCGTAACGTTCCATCAGGCAGAGACATTCGACCTTCATCATTTCCAGAATACCATCTTCGTCGTCGGGCGTATTGAGGATATTGCGCAGGGCTTCGTCGTATAATTCGTTTTGTATCAGCACTCTGTACGAACGGATTCTTATGTCGTTGTTTTCGGGATGGAGTTTCTGTCCAAGCGCAAGGGCTTTCTCAAACATTTCGTAATTTTCCATAATGTCGTAATTATCAAGCAGTTCGACAATTTCATCGGCATCGAAATACATGTTTGAGCCGTTTTCGCTCATTTCCTCAAAACGTTGTATCAAAAGGTCTATCTCGTTCATTTAAAATGCTTTATATTTTGTTTATCTTATTCCACGTATCTTTGAGCGATACGGTACGGTTGAAGATCAGTTTGCCATTGCCGCTGTCGGGGTCGAGGTTGAAGTAGCCGATGCGCTGAAACTGGAAGTGGTCGTAGGGCTTGGCGTTTGCAAGGTCAGCCTCTACATAGCAGTTTTCCAGCACTTTAAGCGAGTCGGGATTGAGCAGCGAGCTGATATCGTCGCTTTTTTCGTCAGCCGGGTCTTCCATAGGAAACAGTCGGTCGTAGAGGCGCACTTCGGCAGGAAGCGCGTGAGCAACTGATACCCAGTGGATTGTGCCCTTGACTTTGCGATTACATTCCGACATTCCGCTCTTTGTCAGAGGGTCGTATTCGGCATATACTTCTTCGACTTCGCCCGCCGCATTTTTCCTGCAACCCGTACATTTTACGATGTACGCGCAACGCAGCCGCACCTCTTGACCGGGGGTGAGACGGAAATATTTTGCCGGAGCGTCTTCCATAAAATCCTCACGCTCAATATATAACTCGCGCGAAAATGCTATCTCGTGCGTACCGGCTGCGGGGTCTTCGGGATTGTTGACCGACGTCATCATCTCCGTTTGTCCTTCGGGATAGTTGGTGATAATCAACTTGATGGGATTGATGACCGCAGCGACGCGACGCGCTTTGGC
Organism: Tannerella sp.; assembly: GCA_031272455.1. Classification (GTDB taxonomy): domain Bacteria; phylum Bacteroidota; class Bacteroidia; order Bacteroidales; family Tannerellaceae; genus Tannerella. Next base: position 12,179 of record JAISTS010000015.1, read on the forward strand.
GTTAAGGTCTTCACGTACAGAATGTTCGAGCAGCGCCATCTCTACCGTACCGTCGAATTTGGTATAGCCTATCCGGTCGATAAACGCTTTGATGGCAGATGGCGTGTATCCGCGTCGGCGTAGTCCGCAGAGCGTCGGCATACGCGGGTCGTCCCATCCGCTGACGAGCTGTTCCTTAACGAGTTTCAGCAGCTGACGCTTGCTCATTATCGTGTATGTCAGGTTCAGGCGGTTAAATTCCGTCTGATACGGGCGGTAGCTGTCGGCTGACTGTTCTTTCAGCAGGTTGATAAAATAGTCGTACAGCGGTCGGTGGACTTCAAATTCGAGTGTGCACCACGAATGTGTAACTCCCTCAAAATAATCGCTTTGCCCGTGAGCAAAGTCGTACATCGGATAGACTTTCCATGCGGTGCCTGTCCGGTGATGAGGCGTCTTTATTATCCTGTAAATGACCGGATCGCGAAAGTGCATATTCGGTGATGCCATATCAATTTTGGCGCGGAGCGTCATACTGCCCTCGTCAAATTCGCCGCGATTCATACGGAGAAAAAGGTCGAGACTCTCTTCGGTCGGACGGTTGCGATACGGACTGTCTTTACCGGGCTGCGTAGGCGTACCTTTCTGAGCAGCAATAAGTTCCGAGCTTTGTTCGTCAACGTAGGCATGCCCGTTCTTTATCAAATCAACGGCAAAATCGAACAGCTGCTGGAAATAATCCGACGCATAATAGACATTAGCCCAGTCGAAGCCGAGCCATTTGATGTCTTCCATTATAGCATCCACATATTCAACGTCTTCGCGCGATGGATTGGTGTCGTCGAAACGCAGATTGCACACGCCGCCGTATTTTGCAGCAAGCCCGAAATCGAGACAGATAGCTTTGGCATGCCCTATATGCAGGTAGCCGTTAGGCTCGGGCGGAAAGCGCGTCTGCAGGCGCCCCCCGTTCTTGCCGTCGGATAAGTCATTGATAACCATCTGTTCAATGAAACTTACGCTCTTTTTGTTTTCTTCCACACTCGTATTTTCTTTCATTCCTGTTTGTTCTTAAACGCGGTGCAAAGGTACGACTTAAATCCGTAATTGCGGTCATTTGTCAAAAAAAACATTAAAAATCCGACACGAAAGAAAAACATAATTACTTTTGCAGAAAAAAAATTAAAGCGGATGCAGCGTTTTCGATAGAAAGTGCATCTAATATAACAGAATGACGCCCGTTAGAGCTTATAACGAAAGCATAATGAATGAGACGCGACTGATAGACAGCTGTTTGAAAGGCGACAGACGCGCACAGAAGGCATTGTACGACAAATATTCGGGCAAGATGCTGGGGCTGTGTATGCGTTACGTCAACGACCGTGAGATGGCTCGCGACTTGCTTCAGGACGGATTTGTCAGGGTTTTCACCTCGCTGCATACGTTTGCAGGCGACAGTAAGCTCGAAACGTGGATGCGGGCGATATTTGTCAACGAAGCGCTGGGATATCTGCGACGTGCGGATGCGCTTCGCGACAGCGAGGAAATCGACTTGGCATCAGGCATTTATGCCGACGATCATTCTGCCGTTGCCGAGCTTGCTGCCGACGATCTGATGGAGATAATAGGACGGCTTCCGGCAGGATACAGAACGGTGTTCAATATGTTTGCAGTCGAAGGTTATTCGCATAAGGAAATAGCTGAAAAACTGCATATTACTGAAAATACTTCGCGTTCGCAATATACCAGAGCACGCAAGTTTATTCAGGACGAAATCAGGAAAAGCGGAAATTATCCGGAATATTTTAAAAAGTAAAAAAAAAAAAAAAGACAAAATAAAATGAACAAAAGTGAAAGAGATAAATTTGATGACATTGTAAGCTCGAAACTGCTTGATTACGAGATCAATGCCGAGCCGAGCGACTGGGATGCGATAGCAGGACGGCTGCCGAGCAGGAATAATGTCGTGCTGATGTACTGGCGTCGGTATGCAGCTGCGGCAGTTGTCGTGTTTGCGCTGATGTCGGGGGCGTATTTCCTTTTGCAGCGCGACGATACGGGCAATGTAGTCGAAAATACTGCTGTATCGGAAGAAAATAATGCCGGTAACAGCAGCCTGCTCGCCGAAAACGCAACTGAAGAAACCGCGACACAAAGCGCTCAAACGGCAGCTAAACCGGTTAAGCCGACAAAAACGGCTCAAACAACGATAAGCGTCAATGCCGCTGATATTGCTGAAAACGAGCCGCTTATCGACGAACAGCCGGAAACGCCGTCGCTTGCAGAAAATAATGCGCCCGTGCATAATGCAGAACAGACTGACAATGAGATAACTATACTAAGCGAGACAAGCCTCAACGCCGACACGCCGCTGCTTGCCGAAGCATCACCGACACACAAACAGCGCCGCTGGAGCTTTGGAGCGGGCGGCGGCAGCTATTCTGTCGGCAACACGTCGGCGGATGCGGGTGTGATGTCGATGGATTATATGTCCGAAGCAATGATTGGTCCGAAAGAAATGGCTGACGATGCTAACCTGCAGTACGTTACGTCGCACCGTAATGCTGTCATCAAGCAAAATGTGCGCCATCATCGTCCGCTGTCGCTTGGCGTCGGCGTCGGCTATGCGCTCAATAATCGCTGGACATTGCAAAGCGGGCTGGTTTACACGCTCTTGCGCTCAGAATGGGACGAGCTGTCGATCACTACAGGTAAGGCGCTGCAACAGCTGCATTTCGTCGGTATCCCGCTGGGTGTCAACTACAAAATAGCTGAATGGAATCGGTTTAGGGTTTATGCCGCGGCGGGCGCGATGGCAGATATTAATGTCGCGGGCAATATCAGAACAAAATATTATGACGAAACGGGAATAAACATCGACACAAAGACGGAAAATGTGCGCATAAACAAACCGCAACTGTCTGTAAACGGGCGCGTTGGCGTCAGCTATCCGCTTTTCCGTTTTGTCAGCGCCTACGCCGAAAGCGGAGCCGAATATTATTTTCAAACAAAAAATTCTGTCGAAACTATTCGGTCAGATAAACCTTTTCAATTATCTTTGCAGGCGGGAATCAGGCTTGGTTTCTGACAAAATGCTGATATAATTTTATTTAACGATATGAAAATGAATAGATTAATTTATCGAAAATTAGTAAATGCCGTTGCGATTTTTGCAATGGCGCTGACGCTTGTTTCCTGCCTCGATGGCGGTGGAAACAATATTTCGGGTTCGGTAGTCGGTATCATACGATATGATGTCGTTTCAAACCAGAATCTGCTTGATATTGACGAATCTGTCTCGTTCTCTTCGCCGGGTGTTTTCAACAACAATCTGCAAGACGGCGCATGCCTCTGGGTGGTTTACGAGCTTGACTACGACCTGCCTGAAAATCAGTCGTCAGTCGTGTCGCAGACCGGATATTGGACTGTAACGGTATCGAACAAGGTCGAGATTAACAGGTATTATGCTTATCCGATTGCCGACACGTCAAGCATTGCCAAAGAAGGAGAAACGCCGCTGATGGATCCTGCTTACGAGATGCTCGGCTATGTAAAAGGCGTGCTGTTTATCAATCATGTGCTGGAAATGTCTGAAGATCAGCGTATGGACTGGCAGATGACATATAATGGAGTTGAGCCTTCGGTAACCGAAAACGGCGAAAAATATTACGACGTTTATCTGAGAACCGTCGTTACCTTATCGGGGACAAAATCTGCTCAAAACACAGCTTATCCCTGTGCTTACGAGATGTCGGGACTGCTGAAACGAGCCGCCGAAACGGAAAAAGCCGCAGGTAAATCGACGTTCAAACTCAGATTCAATTACGTATCTGAAATTAAGAACAACGAAGACGGAACACGCACCGTTGTCTGGTCGAAATCAAGCGGTTACGATATGAACGTCGAAACGATTTCGCCGACAGCAGGAGGCAGCTACTGAGCCGTTTTACTCGTAAAACAAGCGTACCGAAGTCGCGTCGTTGACAGTCGGCACGAAAGGCATACGCCACGCGATATGTCCTGTTGTATCAACTTCGAGCAGCAGGGGCTGAGTATGATCGTTTGTGCCTTCGTTTGAATTGGCTATCAACGTATTGCCATTCTTGCAGATAGCGACGTCGGCAACATAATTCAGCGCGCCCCAGTTGAGCGAAGCCGTTTCGATAGTGTTGTCAATTTTCTTCGTTTCCGGATTGATGATGATGATCGAACTTGCATCGCCGCAGGCTACGACCCATTTGCCGTTCAGGTCGAGTTCGACATCAACAGGCATTCCGCTGCACATCACACTCTTGATGTAACGCCCGTTTTCGTCTAATTCCGACACCTTGTGTTTGTAGGTAAATGGCACAATATAAGTGTTTTGCGGAGTTTTGGCGATATGGCGGAACTGACGTTCGATATCCGCCGTCGCCGTATTGAATTTGATTTCTTTCACCGTCGCGCCCGCGTTGTCGAGTTCGACTATACGAGCGGGACGACCGGCTACGCCGACCATATAACCGCCTGATTTGAACGCATTTACCGCATAAACCGCTTCGTTAGCTCCGGCTTTGAAATCCCATACAGTTGTGCCGTCGCGCTTAATCAGCTTGGCGCCGCGTCCGTAAGCATAGACGACTTCACCTTTTTTATTGATATCCAAATCGTTACAGACTTCGTCCGTGGCAAGCGTGTAAGTCCATTCCACCTCGCCGCTTTCCTTGTCGATAATAGCGATTTGCTGCTGTCCGGTGGCTCCGATAAGCAGTTTTTCGTGTTTTGAGCAGGCGCAGCACATAACGAGCAACGCCGCAAAGATAAATTTTTTATTCATTGTCATACGTATAAACATTTTTTCAGGGCGCAAAAGTACAATAATCCTGCCGAATGGCAAAATATTGAGCCGGATTAAGCGCTGATTTCGTACTTTTTTGTAATTTTGCGGTCGCAAATTAGAGCAAGTTTATGTACAGAAACATATTCGATCGGCTTACAGGGTTGATTTTCAAGCCAAAAGAGACGTGGCGCGAAATCCCGCAGGGGGAAGATGAACACGAGGCTTTTTTGTGCCGTTTCGTTTATCCCGTCTTGGGTTTAGTGGCTTTAGCGGCATTCGTAGGCGTGTTTTTCAACCGCAAGGAGTTCGATTTGGTGATAGCGCTGAAATCGTCGATCAAAGAATGTGTATCATACGGAGGCGGCTTTTTCTTGGGCGCATATCTGCTGAACGAGATATGGGGTGCGATATTTAAACGGCAGAAAGACATTAAGTTATGCCTGTTTTTTGTGGGCTATTCGTCATCCGTTATGTACGTTTTGAGCATCATAATGTCGCTACTGCCCGAAGTATTTTTTCTGCGGGTGCTGACGGTTTACACGGTATATGTCATCTGGGAAGGCGCTATCCCGTTTATGCACGTTGACGAGGGCGAACAAATGAAATTCACCGTGCTGGCATCGCTAATTGTTATGCTTAGCCCTGCGATAATATGGCTTGCGCTGTTTTTGCTGATGCCCGGAATGAGGTTTTAAACAAGACAAGAGAAGTGGGAAAGGAAAAAATAAGTAACAACGTAACAATCAAGAATAAACGGGCGACTTTCGACTACGAACTGCTCGAAACGTTTACGGCAGGAATTGTTCTGACCGGCACTGAAATCAAATCTATCAGGCTCGGCAAGGCAAGTCTTGTGGACACCTATTGCATCATCGAACGCAGCGAAGTGTGGCTCAAGAATATGTATGTAGCCGAATATTTCTACGGGACGTACAATAATCATTCCGAGCGGCGCGAACGCAAACTGCTGCTCAACCGTAAGGAAATCCGCAAACTCGAAACGGCAGCGAAAAACAGCGGCTTCACGATTATCCCTACACGCCTGTTTATCAACGATAAAGGTCTTGTGAAAATCGTCATCGCGATAGCTAAAGGCAAAAAAGAATACGACAAGCGCGTTTCGATACGCGAACGTGACGATAAGCGCGAAATGGACCGCGCATTTAAACATTAGGTTATGTCATTGAACACGAGCAATTTGCAATCAAAAACCACCGCAATCCTGACTGATGCGCTTGAACGTAGAATACTCATCCTCGACGGCGCAATGGGTTCGGTCATCCAGACTTACAACCTGTCGGAGCAGGCGTTTCGAGGCAAGCGTTTCGCCAGTCACCCTGTTGATTTAAAGGGGAATAACGACGTATTAAACATCACGCAGCCCGACATCATCGCAGACATTCTTCGCGCATACCTCGAAGCCGGAGCCGATATTATCACGACAAATACGCTTAATGCAAATGCCGTTTCGATGGCTGATTATTCGCTGCAATCGGCTGTATATGAGATAAATAAAACTGCAGCACAAATAGCCCGCACCGAGGCTGACCAATATTGCGCAACGCATCCGCGAGGTAAGATTTTTGTGGCCGGCTCAATCGGACCGACGAACAAAACGGCTTCGATGGGACCTGACGTCAACAATCCGGCTTTCCGCGCTGTTACTTACGACGATTTGTTTGCGGCATACTGCGAACAGGTGAGCGGATTGATAGATGGCGGAGCGGATATCTTGCTGATAGAGACGGTGTTCGACACTCTGAATGCCAAGGCTGCGCTCGATGCAGCTGAAACTGTGCGGCAGGAGAAAAACGTTGATGTGCCTGTTATGCTGTCGCTTACGCTGGCGGGCAAAGGCGGACGTACATTTTCGGGACAGACGCTTCCGGCGTTCCTCGCCTCTATCAGCCATGCCAATATTATAAGCATCGGACTGAACTGTTCGTTTGGCGCGGCTGATATGAAGCCGCATCTCAAAGAACTTGCGACGATTTCACCGTATTTTATCAGCGCTTATCCTAATGCCGGATTGCCTAACAGTCTCGGTGGATACGACGAAACGCCTGCTACGATGGCTTCGCATATCCGCTCGTTTATCGACGATGGATTGGTGAATATTGTCGGCGGATGTTGCGGTACAACTCCTGAACATATCGCGCTATTTCCCGAATTGGTGAAAGGGGCTACACCGCGACAGGTCAACAGGTTTGCGGATAATACAAATCTTTGGTTATCAGGGCTTGAACTGCTCGAAGTGAAACCGGAAAACAACTTTATCAATGTCGGCGAGCGCTGCAATGTAGCCGGTTCGAGGAAATTTCTGCGCCTGATAAAAGAGGAAAAATACGACGAAGCGCTGGCGATTGCCCGTCAGCAGGTCGAAGACGGAGCGCAGATTTTAGATATAAATATGGACGACGGGATGCTTGATGCGGAAAAGGAAATGACTGTGTTTCTGAATCTTATTGCGTCGGAGCCGGACATTGCCCGCGTTCCCGTGATGGTGGATTCGTCGAAATGGACGGTCATCGAGCAGGCGCTGAAATGTATTCAGGGCAAAAGCATCGTTAATTCCATCAGCCTGAAAGAGGGCGAAAAGACGTTTCTTGAGCATGCCTCGCGGATACGCAGACTTGGCGCAGCTGTCATCGTGATGGCGTTCGACGAAGAAGGTCAGGCTGACACATTCGCCAGAAAAACAGCCGTTTGCGAGCGCGCATACCGATTGTTGACCGCCGTCGGTTTTCCGCCGCAAGACATCATTTTCGACCCTAACGTGCTGGCGATTGCCACCGGTATGCCTGAGCACAACAACTACGGACTTGACTTTATTCGCGCGGTGGAATGGATAAAACAAAACCTGCACGGCGCTAAGGTCAGCGGCGGGGTAAGCAACCTTTCGTTCTCGTTTCGCGGTAATAATTATGTACGCGAGGCGATGCATGCCGTGTTTCTCTATCACGCCATCCGCGCAGGAATGGATATGGGAATTGTAAATCCGTCATCGTCAGTAAATTACGAAGATATAGACTTGCCGTTCAGGACATTGCTCGAAGACGTCATTCTTGCGCGCCGTCCCGAAGCTGCCGACGAGCTGATAGCATACGCCCAGCAAAATATGCAGGAACAAAGCGCCGACGCCGCTGTACAACACAAGGATGCGTGGCGCGAATTACCTCTTAATGAGCGACTTGAATATGCACTTGTCAAAGGTATCGACAGCTATCTTGAAGAAGATATTGCTGAGGCGTTGAGCGTTTTCGACCGCGCTGTTGCGATTATCGACGGTCCGCTGATGACGGGAATGAAAAAAACGGGCGATTTATTCGGAGCAGGTAAAATGTTCCTGCCGCAGGTGGTCAAGACGGCTCGAACGATGAAAAGGGCTGTCGGCTTGCTGCAGCCCGCTATTGAAGCGGAAAAAGCCGGAAAAACCGACACAAGTGCAGGTAAAATCGTCTTTGCTACCGTCAAAGGCGATGTGCACGACATAGGTAAAAACATAGTTTCCATTGTGTTAACCTGCAATAATTACGAAGTCATCGACCTCGGCGTGATGGTGTCAGCCGACAGGATTATCAGCGTAGTAAAGGACGAAAAACCGGATATTCTGTGCCTGTCGGGACTGATTACGCCCTCGCTCGATGAAATGGTGCATGTGGCGGACGAAATGCAGCTGAACAGGCAAAAAATACCGCTGATGATTGGCGGCGCGACGACATCGAAAATCTATACTGCGGTGAAGATAGCTCCGCGTTACGCTCAACCTGTTGTTTACGGCGCCGACGCTTCTCAGGCGCCCTTGCTTGCTGCCAAACTGCTGAACAAAGATCTGCGCGAGGCATTCACCGATGAATTGAATGTCGAATATGAGCGTTTGCGCAACCTGTCGAACGTAAATAAAATCAATCTGTTGTCGCTTGCCGAAGCGCGATCGCGACGCTTGAAGACAGACTGGAAAAAATATTCGCCGGTGAGACCCGCGCAAACCGATACTCAGCTGATTTCTATCCCTTTACGCGAAGTCGTACCGTTCATAAACTGGACATTTTTCTTTACAGCGTGGCGTTTGAATGGTCGTTACAGCGAACTGGCTGACATTCACGAATGTAACTCGTGCCGAGCCGCATGGATTGCAGGGCATCCTGTCGAAGAACAGGACAGGGCAAAAGAAGCGGTGAAACTGTTTGATGACGCCAAATCGCTTATCAATCAAATGATTACAGATAATTTGGATTGCATTAAAGCTCTTTACGGATTTTTCCCTGCTGCTGCGGACGGCGACAATGTGAATATCGGTTATGCGATTGTACCTATGCTGCGTCAGCAATCGCCTGATAATGACGGTGTTTGTTTGTCGCTTGCGGATTATGTTATGCCTGTTTCCGAAGGACGTATCGACTATATCGGGGCATTTGCTGTTACGGCGGGTGTCGGGCTGGATGCTCTGAAAGCCCGTTTTGCTGCTGATGACGACGATTACAGCCTGCTTTTGCTGCAAACCCTTACCGACCGTCTTGCCGAAGCCGCCGCCGAATATCTCCACTGCAAAGTGCGTCGCGAATACTGGGCTTATGCGCCCGACGAAACGCTCTCTGTGCCTGATATGCTGAAAGTTAAGTATCGCGGCATTCGTCCGGCGGTGGGCTATCCTTCGCTGCCTGATCAACGTTTGATTTTTACTATCGACAAGTTGTTGCATATCAATCAATTAGGTGTTGAGATAACCGAAAATGGAGCTATGCAACCGACAGCCTCCGTCGCAGGGCTTTTCTTTGCTCATCCGGCGTCGAAATATTTTATGATCGGCAGGATTTCGGACGAGCAGCTGAACGATTATGCACGACGGAGCGGCACGACGGCGGAAGAAGCGCGAAAATTTTTAACTAAAAATCTGGATTTATAGCCAACGGAAATCAGAAAATGTGCAGATATTTCATTTATCTATCATACAGTGGTACAGCGTATTGCGGATGGCAACGACAGCCAAATGGCATCAGCATACAGCAGATGGTCGAAGAGGCGCTCGCCACGATTACGCAACGGACTGTGCCGATTGTCGGAGCAGGACGAACCGATGCGGGCGTACACGCTCTAACGATGCCTGCGCATTTCGACTGCGAACAGCCGATTGAAGATTTGGAACTGCTCGCACACAAGTTCAATAAGCTGTTGCCCAAAGATATAGCTGTCAATAAGATACTGCCCGTACAGCCAACTGCGCACGCGCGTTTCGACGCCTGCGAGCGCGTTTATCAATATGTTGTAACGGGCGTGAAAAATCCGTTTAATTACGAGCGCGTATGCTTTATGTCGCTGAAAGACATTGATTTCGCGCTAATGAACGAAGCTGCTGCCACGCTGCTTGAGTACAGCGATTTTACGAGTTTCAGCAAACTGCATACCGACGTCAAGACGAATAACTGTCATATCACCAAAGCCTTATGGTCGGAAAAAGCGGACAGCGAATGGGTTTTTACGATTGTCGCCGACAGGTTTTTGCGTAATATGGTGAGGGCGATTGTCGGAACGCTGTTTGAAGTAGGGCGGGGAAGACGTAGTGTCAACGATTTCAGGCAGTTAATCGAAGCAAAAGACCGCCGTCTGGCAGGCACATCCGCCGACGCTTGCGGGCTTACGCTCTGCGATGTCGTTTACGGAAATGAGATTTTTATGCGGTAAAATGTTTTTTTTAGAGAAGATTGTTGCTTTTCGGACAAAATAATTACTACTTTTGCAGTATGATTCAAAAACTATTTTAGATATGGCATTAGAAATTAACAGAGCTCCTGTCTTGACAGGTAAAGCGGCGCGTGATTTTTGGAAAAGCGTTAAGACCTTTTCTTCAAAGGAAAGCAAAGCAGATATTGAAGAAGGTTTACGCAAGTACAGGGCTTTTATGTCTAAACAACGGCATTTAAAGGAATATGTTTGATATACAGACTGATTGCGAACTAATTCCACTATCGCCCGACAATCGGCTTGCAGGATTTGATTGCGGAGACGATGATTTGAACGAATTTTTCAATATCGACGCGCTCAAATATCAGGAACAGATGTTGGGACAGACGTACTTTTTTCGTCATAAAAAGACGGGGAAAGTGGTATGCGCTTTTTCCTTGTCACCGGATAGTCTGAATACAGCCAATCTGCCCGGCTCACGAAGAAAAAAAGTGAAAGAGAATATTCCGAGAGAAAAACCGTTACGTTCTTATCCGTCTTATTTAATTGGACGTCTTGGAGTTGACTCTGCTTTTAGTGGATTGGGTGCTGGTTCTCAGCTGCTTGATTTCATTAAACTGCATTGCTTTGACAGATATCGATTCAGTTGTCGTTTTTTATTAGTGGATGCTTATAATAATCCGGAAGTGCTGAATTTCTATCTGAAAAATGAATTTTTGACCGTTTTTTCAACAGAGGAGCAGGAACGTGAATATAAAAAAATTGCTGCTGCTGAGCCTCTGCGAACTCGATACTACGATATGATTAACTGGAAAAACAAAATGTCATTATGAAACAACTTATTACTGCAATCTTTTTAACATTTGCTGCGTTGGGAGCGGCTGCACAGGATATCGCTGCTTTTTTCGTCGGGATGCCTGACGAAATGATACCGCAACTCGAAGATGCCTGGCGTAAAGACCTGATCGACCTCTATCAAGCAGGCAAAACAGCCTCGCTGCAAAACACGATGGACGGACGATCGACGCTGCTGCAGCTGACGGACGACTATCTGCTGCTGCAAACAACCGAACGCAGTACGCTGGAAATGAAGTTTTTGCCACTTGTCAACGGCACATTCATCGTCTGTATGATAACGACCGTCAGCGCCCCTGCGCACGACAGCCGGATAGCTTTCTACACGACCGACTGGAAACCGCTTGAGACGACGGGTATCTGGGCGCCGCCGCCGCGCGAATGGTACATCAGTCCTGATGCCGACCGCGATTCTGACGCTTTCCGCGAGGCGGTGTCGTATCTCGATATCAACCTTGTGCATTACCGCTTGAGCGCTGACAGCCTCACGCTGACAGCCGAATATGCTACGCCGCAATATCTTTCGACCGAAGAGCGCGACAGGGTAACGCCGTTCGTCTCCACGCCGAAGGTTTATCAATGGCGAACGGGAAGGTTTGAGACGGAATAAGCATACTTGACCGATAGAAACAAAAATGACGCGCCGCCGTATGCTGCGCGTCATTTTCTTATTTTGCAGATTACCTGCCTCCCGGAGGTCCGCCGGGACCACCGGGTCCGCCCGGTCCGCGAGACATTTCGGCAGCCTTCTTTTTGTACGTTTCCAACTGCTCAGCCGTGAGCACTTTAGCAAGCTCAGCCTCTTTATCGGCATTAAGCTTGGTCATTTTCTCACGCATCTCGTCGAAATCGCCACCGGGACCGCCAGCAAACATCTCCTGCATCTTCTTGGAATAAGAGACGTTGATTGCGTCAACGGCAACCGTTTGTTCGTCCGACAGCTTCAGTTCGCTTTTCATCCAGTCGGTCTGGCGCTTCGCCATCTCAGCCGGATCACGCATTCCGCCTCCGGGACCTTGTGCAAATATTACTGTCGAGGCACACAGTAACAGTCCAATCATTAAAACTTTCTTCATAAATTACTTGATTTTGTTAGACATTAATACTTATATGATAGAACGCATTTGAATGATTAGACTGCCGCCGATGTCAAAGGTTTAATGTGGCATCGTCAACTGCGATAAATTTAGTGCCTTTTGCTGTCAAGTCCCGTTATAAGCGTCTCTGTTACTGTGCGTCGGGTATAAAAACAGCCACTGCATCAGCCGTCTGAATTATCAGGTTGTCGTCGGATACGGCGTAGGTCGTCGCTTTCTGCAGGATGTTGCTGACCGCATATTCCCAGTCCGACAGCTCGTCGCAATAGCGTTCCGTCATCGGTTCAAAGCCGCTGAACGCGATGTTGCCGCCTGCATCAATACGGTATGATGCCTGCTTGATATTGCAATGATACGGAAAGGCTATCGTCCCGTCCGACGCAAACTCCATCAGGTAGGCTTTGTTCGTCGCCGGATAATACTTCGCATCCGAATGGTCAGACTTGGCGCAGTAGCTCAGCGTCCACCGGCGGTCTGTCAGCATCGGATCGAGGAAGCGTACTCCATCCGTCCTGCCTTTCTGTGTCAGCGAAATTGAAGCGCCATCCATAGACATATCTACATAATAGCGTTGAACATTGTCGCTACAGTACAGCGTCCGCGACCCGTATTCGTCCTTCCAGTTGCTGCAAAAGCCGTAAACTACAATCGAGTCAATCGTAACAGTAAAATTGTAATCTTCCTGTGCGTATTGCCCGAAGACACGGTAGAAGCAGTCTGTCCCGCAAAACGAAGTGGAATAGCTCACGAATGTGCTGTTTTCTAAAAATTCAACATAGTTGCCCCATTGATCCATCAGGTCGTCGTCGGCAATGAATTTTTCTAACGAATAGGTTTCTACCGTTTCGTCAAACCCAAGCAGGGCGTCGATATGGTATAGCGGTCCATAATAGCAAACGACAAGACCTTTGTCTCCGCCATTATCGTTCAAACTGTCGCTGCAGGCAATCAGACCGACGACTGCCAGCGCCGTAATAGTAAGTGAATAAAATCGTCTCATTTTCATATCATTATCAAATTAAGTAAATAAATTAAAGCATCTGCTTTATTACTTTGATGCAAATTTGACGAAAAACGCTGCATCGGTTGATAATTTTTTTTTATTCACTCATTTAGCTTCTTTAATCTCAATCACGCGGCTATTCAGATGCGTTGCCGAGAAGACGTCTATGCCGACGTTCATCAGATATTCGCCGGTATAGGTTTTGCCTTCGATGCCGTTGGGATTTGGTCTCATCGGACGGCGATTTTCGCCTGCGGGCATACGGTTGATTTCTTCGAGACGGTAGGTCTTGTCGGGATCAAGCCCTGCAAGTCGGAGACGGCTGATGTTTTCGCGATAGCGGGGATGTATGTCGAAGGCAAAGAGTACGGCGCTGCTACGCGAAGGGTCGGCATAGAGAATGGCGGCGTGGTCGCTCTCGTAGGGCGACTGCAGGCGGTACTGGTCTCCTTCGGAGATGACAGGCGCGAGGCGTTTGTAGGTGGCGACGGCGTCGTGGCAGAATTGCTGCTCCGTTTCGCTCATCTCGTTGATACGTATATCGAAGCCGAGTTTTCCCATCATAGCGACGTCAACGCGAAATTTGAGCGGCTGCTTGCCCCACGAGGTAACATGAGCGGCGAGGGTTTTTGACGGGAAGAAATGCGAGAAGCCCCACTGGATGAATATGCGCTCGACGGGGTCGGTGTTGTCGCTTGCCCAAAATTCGGTAAAGTATTTCAGCGCTTCGTAGTCCGAACGCCCGCCACCGCCTGAGCATAGCATCATAGGCAGGTCGGGATATTTCTGTTTGACGCGCTGCAATACCTTATAGATGCCGCGCACGTGGTCGATATAGAGGTGCGACTGCCGGTCTTTAAGATATGGCGAATAGATATTGGTGATGGGGCTGTTGCAGTCCCATTTGAAGTAGGCGAGTCCGGGATATTTCGTCATCAGGTTGTCAACGATGCCGAACACGTAGTCCTGCACTTTCGGATTGCTCATATCGAGGACGAGCTGGTTGCGGAAATAATATTCGTCGCGATTGGGCAGGGTGATGACCCAGTCTTTGTGTTTTTCGTAGAGTTCGCTCTTGGGATTGACCATCTCCGGCTCTATCCATATACCGAATTTGATATTGCGTTTCTGTGCTTCTTCGACGAGCTTGCCTACGCCGTTGGGCAGTTTATCCTTCGTTACCTCCCAGTCGCCCAGCCCCTGACGGTCGCTGCTGCGCGGGTATTTGTTGCCGAACCATCCGTCGTCGAGCAGGAACATATCGACACCGAGCTTTACGGCTTCATCCATTATGGTGATGAGTTTATCTTCGTTGAAATCGAAATATGTAGCTTCCCAGTTGTTGAGCAGGGTAAGGCGCGGTTTGTCGCCGTCTTTCAGTTGATAACGGCGTGCCCATGACTGGAAATTGCGGCTCGCACGCCCCTTGCCTTCGGCGCTGTAAGTGAAGTAGAAGTCGGGTGTGCGGAATGTCTCGCCTGATGCAAGCGTATATTCCGATGCATAAGGATTGATGCCCGACAGGATACGCAGACGGTTATACTGGTCAACTTCAAAGGTGAAGCGGTAGTTTCCCGTCCATCCTATCGTACCGAAGATCACGTCGCCGACATTCTCCTGTGCCTTGCCGTCGAGGGCAACGATGAAGAAGGGGCTGCAAAACATAGCGGCGCGGCTGCCGAGCTTTGTGTCAAGCAATTTCTTTCCATAGACGAGCGGCGTCTCGGTCATATTAGCCTCGTGCGCCCAGTCGCCGGCAAACTCGGTCAGGTAATACTGGCTTGCCGACAGATGCAGCAGAGATGAGGCATAGTTGTAGAGAGTTATGGGCTGTTTTTCGCGGTGTGTGATTTCGGCATACTGGGTGATGACGTCGGTCTTGACGTATGCCGTGAAATGCAGTTTCACTTCGACGGGATATTTGTCATCCTTGAGAATAACGACCGTCTCGTTCACGTCGGGTTGACGCTGTTCCGTAGTGTGCGAAACGTATTTCAGTAGCAACGATGGATTGCCGTCGCTGTGCAACACACGTATGGCAGGCTCGAAATAGTCTTCCATCCCGTGCGTAATGTACGCCTCGCCCTGATTCTGGAGGTTGACGTAGTCGGCAGGATGCGACAGTTTGCGCCCAAGATAGGTCTGATACAGCCGTCCGTTATCGCCAACGCGATATATCAGGCTGATGTTGTCGGTCGTTAAAGTGATGACCGTTTTGTCGTCGGCTTTCGCCGTGCCCGCAACGATAAGCAGGCTGATGATTAGATATAGATACTTGTTCATAGCTCGATTGATTTGGTTTAATTTATAGCCGCAAATATACGCATAATCTTTAAATCTGTTGCCGTTTCCGAAAAAATTACTAATTTTGCACTCCGAAAAAAATTTATGTCTTATGAAAAAACCGATATTATTATCCGTAATTCTTGCAATTACCGCTATGACGTCGATCCATGCGCAGTTGAGACAGGATTTCGACCTCGCGCAAGCGGCATCAGTATCAACCATCAAACACGAAACGGCATATTCCGAAGCTTTCGGCAAAGCAGTGCTTCAGGTGCTTGCCGACGAGAAGGGCAACCTGCTCAAACTGCCTGCCGACAAGCCATTGGAATGGGATAAAATGAAATATATGGTATGCGAGGTCTATCAGCCTTGCGAACATACTGTTATGCTCAATATCTGCTTCTTCCGCAAGGGCGAACCGGCGACCGCCAAGCCATGGCTGCATTGCTCCATTGCCATACTGCCGAAGCTCAAGACGCAGGTCATCTTTCCGCTTAGCTACCTCGATGCGCAGGAGCTGTATCTTCCACGCTTTCCACGACAGCTTAAAGGCGTTGTAACAGGCAATCGTCTCGCTACGGAAGATATCGAGGGCGTGGCGCTGAACTTCTTTCCCTGCCTGCCGCCGCAGTTCGCATCGCGTATGCAGATAGCCTCGGTTTATCTTACCGACAAGTTACCCGAAAAATACGAGGCGCCGCAGCAGAAATACGTCGATGAGTTCGGACAGTGGACTGGGCGCGAATGGACTAATAAAATCCACAGCGAAGCGGAGTTGAAAGAGAAGATTCTCAAAGTGGAGAAATCGGTCGCAAAGGCTTCGTTTCCAAAGTCTTGGAGTAAATATGGCGGTCTGAAAGCGCTACGCTTCGAGGCTACGGGCTTCTTTCGCGTGCATCACGACGGCAAACGGTGGTGGTTTGTTGACCCCGAAGGCTATGCTTTCCTTAGCGCCGGCGT
>JAISTS010000034.1 GCA_031272455.1 Tannerella sp.
TAAAAAATTATTTTCGGAAGGGGCTGCTTCGGCAGTCCCTTTTTTTTGTTGTCTGAACCGCGATTTTCATAAGATTTATTTGATTTACAGGATTTAACTGCGAAGGCAAATTATTTAACCACGAAGGCATATTATTTAACCGCGAAGGCAAATAAGGCAACTAAGTTTAAATCTTAGGCAACCAAGTCTAAATTCCTTCTTTGCCTTCATTGCCTTTGCGGTTGATTTGTTGTTAACGAGGTGTAAATGAGGTTTATAACGCATTGCCACCTGCGTATAATCTGCCAAATCGCATAAAAAATACCCACATTTGGCAGATTATAGAATCGTATAACTTGCCAAATCGTATATTTTTTGTATATTTGCAGCCAAAAATAACATTATGCTTAAAATATGGAAATAATTGGAAGACAGGAATATAAGCGTGATTTAAGGCGCTATTACGAATCGGAGTTTCCCGAATTTGTTGCGGTTTACGGTCGTCGTCGCGTAGGCAAAACGTTCCTTATAAGGGAATTTTTTCGCGACAAGTTTGCTTTCTATGTTACCGGACTTGCGAAGGAAGACAAGAAGGGGCAGTTGGCGAACTTTAATGACGCGCTCAACAAATACGGTAAGATGCCGTATCCGCGTGTGCAGTCGTGGGTTGATGCATTTCGTCAACTCATTCATTTGTTGGAAAATAGCAAGATCCGCGGCAAGAAAGTCATCTTCATCGACGAGTTGTCGTGGTTTGACACTCCGCGGGCTAAATTTATGACCGGTCTGGAGGCATTTTGGAACGGCTGGGCTTCGTCGCGTCCCGATATTCTGCTGATAGTCTGCGCTTCGGCATCGTCGTGGATGACTAACAAGCTGATAAACAATCACGGAGGCTTGCATAACCGCGTTACGCGCATTATGCCGCTCGAACAGTTCAGTCTGCGTGAGTGCGAAGACTTCTTTAAATCGCGTAAAATCGTGCTTGGTCGCCGCGAGATAGTGGAGAGTTATATGATTTTCGGAGGTATCCCGTTCTATATCAATATGTTTGACGGCAGCCTGAGTTTGGCGCAGAATGTCGATAAGTTGTGTTTTTCAAAAAATGGAGCGTTAAGAAACGAATTTTCAAATCTTTACGCCTCACTGTTTCAACATTCGGAAAATTATATAGCGGTAGTTAAAGCCCTGAACAACAGGGTTGCAGGTTTGACGCGCAAAGAAATTTCCAAGACAACCAAATTGCAGGGTGGGGGACTGACCAATATTCTCGACGACCTCGATAAATGTGGCTTCATACGCAAATATCATGCCTTTTCAAAAAAGAGCAAATACACTATATATCAGTTAGTTGACTTTTACACTCTGTTTTATTTTCATTTCATACAAAATACGGCTGCGGGGCGCAATTTCTGGGCGACGATGCTTAACAGCTCTCGACACGCCGCGTGGAGCGGTTATGCGTTTGAGCAGGTCTGCCTGCAACACGAAGAGCAGATAAAGCAGAGACTTGGCATCGCCGGAGTGCATACGAACACCGCATCGTGGCGCAGCCAGAAGGAAGGGGCACAGATAGACCTCGTTATCGACCGCGACGACCGTGTGATAAATCTCTGTGAGATGAAATATGCTGACAATAAGTTTGTTATCAGTAAAGAATATGCCGAAACCCTGCGTAACAAACGTACTACATTCATCAACGAAACCAAGACACGCAAAGCCGTGCATCTGACAATGGTAACCACTTATGGACTGAAACGTAATGTGCACAGCGGAGAGGTTCAATCAGAAATTTTAATGGAAGATTTATTTTGTTGAAAATAAGATAAATAAGCTGTTTTCACCTTGCGTATAACTTGCCAAATCGCATAAAAAAAACCCACATTTGGCAGATTATAGAATCGTATAACTTGCCAAATCGTTGCGGGTAGTAAACTTTTTAACCGCTAAGGCAAATTATTTAACCACGAAGGCATATTATTTAACCGCGAAGGCATATTATTTAACCGCGAAGGCAAATAAGGCAACTAAGTTTAAATCTTAGGCAACCAAGTCTAAATTCCTTCTTTGCCTTCATTGCCTTTGTGGTTGATTTAAACTTTGCGTTCAACACGTTCCTTGATGGCTTTGAGCATATCGCTGAGGCGCTCTACTTTGCTCTTAATGATGGCGATACGTCCCGAACGGATAAACTGCAGGACGCCGATTTGCTCGCTCAGTTCGCGAAAGAGCGCCTGCGTTTCTTCGTAATGTCCGCTTTTTTCGAGCACGACGCACGACTTGTTGATTTCGAGCACGTGGGCGTTGTATTTGCGTATCAGATCTTCAACCGAAGGCAGTTTGAGAAATTGCTCGGTACTAAGTTTATACAGCGCAATTTCCTGATAAACAAGATCTTTGTCGGTATTGTAATAAGCTTTCAGTATATCCACGCGCTTGTCGATCTGTTTTACTACCTTGTCAATCATATCCTTATCGGCAAAAGTCGTGATGGTAAACTTGTGTATGCCTTCGATTGCCGAGGGCGAGACCGACAGCGTTTCGATATTCAACTGTCTGCGTGTGAAGATGATAGCTATCTGATTGAGCAAGCCGACCGTATTTTCCGAAAATATGATGACTGTATATAATTCCTTTTTTTGCATAGCTCTGTTCGTTTTTTATTCAACAATCATAGTATCAAGACTTTTTCCGGCGGGCACCATAGGATAGACCATCCCGTCGCGTTCGACATTGGCGACAAGCAGGTAGCCACCTTGATAATCAAGCATTTCGCGTATGGCGTCGTCCAATTCGTCGCGGCTCGAAACAGCTCTTGCCCCCATCCGGTAAGCCTTTGCAACAGCCACAAAATCAGGATTATCCATCGGGGTGAACGAGTAGCGTTCGTTCCAGAACAGTTCTTGCCACTGTCGCACCATTCCGAGAAAATTATTATTCAACAGTATGATTTTCAGGTTTAAATCTTCCTGCATTATGGTGCCGAGTTCCTGTATCGTCATCTGCAAGCCGCCGTCGCCGACAAAGCAGCACACGGTACGTCGCTCGGCGCCGATTTTCGCTCCTATAGCGGCAGGCAGCGCAAAGCCCATCGTCCCCAGACCGCCCGACGTAACCACGCTGCGCGTCTGTTTGAACTTGAAATAGCGCACTCCCATCATCTGGTTTTGCCCCACATCGGTTACGAGTACGGCGTCGTTGCCGGTCGCTTCCGACACCTTGCGGACGACCTCGCCCATACGCAGCGCTCCCGTTTCGGGCATCGTTTCTCGGCGGATAACTTTCTCATTCTCTTCCTTTTCGTCGGTATCGAACGAGGCAATCCACTCGCTGTGGCGGGCAGGGGTGAGCTGTGCTGTTATCGCCGCGAGCGTCTCTTTGGCATCGCCGGGCACGGCAATATCGACCGCTACGTTTTTGCCTATTTCCGACACGTCGATATCGAGATGTATTATTTTAGCCTGTCGTGCGTAGGCGTTGAGGTCGCCCGTAACGCGGTCGTCGAACCGCATCCCGATGGCAATCAGCACATCGCACAGGTTGGTTTTACGATTCGGACCGATATTGCCGTGCATACCCAGCATCCCTTTGTTGAGGCGGCAGTCGGATGGCAGCGCCGACAGTCCGAGCATCGTAGTCGCCGCGGGGATATCGGCTTTTTCGAGGAAAGCAAGCAGTTGCTGCTCGGCTCCGCTCAGGATAACTCCCTGACCTACAAGCGCAAATGGCTTGCGTGCGCCGTCGATCATAGCTGCTGCTGCCGCGATTGCTTCGTTATCTATTTCGGGGACAGGCTGATAGCTGCGGATGAAACGCACCGGTTCGTAGATGTAATCTATCATCCCGACCTGTGCATCTTTAGCAATGTCGATCAAGACAGGACCCGGACGTCCCGACGAGGCTATGTAAAACGCCCGCGAGACAGCCCAGGCTATCTCGTCCGCACTGCGCACCTGAAACGCCCACTTCGTTATCGGCAGGGCTATGCCAATCATATCCACTTCCTGAAAGGCGTCGGTGCCAAGCATCGACGAGGCGACCTGACCGGTGATCACGACCATCGGCGTGCTGTCGATCATAGCGTCGGCGATGCCGGTGATCGTGTTCGTTGCACCCGGTCCCGAAGTAACAATCACTACTCCTACCTTGCCGCTGACACGCGCATAACCCTGTGCGGCATGCGTGGCGCCCTGTTCGTGGCGAACCAGCACGTGCCGCAGCTTATCTTTGTAGTCGTACAGGCTGTCGTAAATCGGAATAGCCTGCCCGCCCGGATAGCCGAAAATCGTGTCCACCCCTTCTGCGATAAGTGTGCGCAGCAAGGCTTCCGAGCCTGATATTTTGCCTTTTTTCATACAATTTTCATCAATTCGGCGGCAAAAGTAGCGAAAAATTTTGCAAAACTGGCTTGTATCCATTTAAAATCGTTATATTTGCCGCAAAATAATGTATCATGAACAGACGACAATTTATTCAGCAAGCAAGCATCGCCGCAGTTTCGGCGATAGGAATCAATCATTTATCCGCATGTTCGGGAGAGAAAAAACTGCCGCGGATAGGAATTATAGTTGGCAATACGGGCGGCGAGTGGTTCAAAAACAACCCCCGCGAAGCCCTGAAACACATTGCCGAATTGGGCTATACGGAGCTTGAGTTCGGCGGCGACCTCGGTCTCGGTCTTACTCCTGCCGAGACGGGTAAATATCTTAAATCACTTGGTCTCAAGGCGTTGATAGGCTCAACCTCGATGGCTGCGATGAACGACACCGAGCTGTTGGCGAGCGACATAGCGAAATGTAAGGCGCTCGGACAGGATTTTATCGCCTGCTACTGGCCCTGGACGGACGACGGGCAAAACAAGCTGCTCGACGACTGGAAACAGGTAGCCGCCAACCTTAACCGCGGAGGCGCATTTTGCCGCAAAGAAGGCGTCAAGCTGATTTACCACAACCACGACATCGAGTTTCGCCTGACGGAAGGTAAAATCCCGTTTGATACGCTGATGGCTGAACTCGACCCCGCGCTTGTGGGCATTGAGTTTGATTTATACTGGATTACGAAGGGCGGACAGTCTGCCGTAGAGTATATCCGCAAGTATCCGGGCAGGTATCCCGTTTTCCACGTGAAGGATATGCGCGAGTCGGACAGGGATTTTGCCTGCGTGGGCAGCGGCTGTATAGACTTTCCGGCGATCTTCAAGCTCAACGCGACAGCCGGAGCCAAGCATTTTATCGTCGAGCACGACCAGCCCGAAGACCCGAAATCGTGCATCGAATCGTCGGCTCAATATCTGCTTCAGCTGCGGTACTGACAAATTTTTGTTAAAACGGTTTCTATGTCGTGAAAAAGCATTAACTTTGCGCGTTCAAATTTAAAACGTACATAGAAATGAAAAAGCATAATTTTTACGCAGGACCGTCGATCTTGAGCGAATACACGATACGGAATACCGCCGAGGCTGTCCTGAATTTTGCGGGGACGGGGCTATCCCTCCTCGAAGTGTCGCATCGCGGCAAGGAGTTTGTCGCCGTCAACGATGAAGCACGCGCCTTGGTAAAGGAACTGCTCGACGTTCCCGATACGCACGAGGTTGTTTTCCTTGGCGGAGGCGCAAGTATGCAGTTCTGTATGGCGCCATATAACCTGCTCGAAAAGAAAGCCTCGTACCTTGACACCGGCACGTGGTCGTCGAAAGCCATCAAGGAAGCCAAGCTGTTTGGCGAAGTGGTGGTCGTAGCCTCGTCGAAAGACAAGAACTACACGTATATTCCTAAGGATTACGCTGTTGCGCCCGATTCGGAGTATTTCCACATCACGACCAACAACACGATTTACGGCACGCAGATCAAGAACATACCGCAGGTCGGTGTACCCTTGGTAGCCGATATGTCGTCCGACATTTTTTCGCGTCCGGTGGATGTGTCGAAGTACAATTTGATCTATGCCGGCGCACAGAAAAATCTTGCTCCTGCGGGCGTTACGATAGCGATTGTACGCAAGGACGCGCTCGGAAAAGTCAGCCGTCCGTTGCCGTCGATGATTAATTATCAGACACATATCGACAACGACTCAATGTTCAACACGCCGCCCGTGCTGCCGATTTTCTCAGCTTTGCAGACGCTGAAATGGTACAAAGAGCAGGGCGGAATACCTGTCTTGCAGAAGAAAAACGAAGAGAAAGCCGCCATCCTGTACGACGAGATCGACCGCAACAGGCTGTTCCGCGGCACCACAGCCGTCGAAGACCGCTCGCTGATGAACGTCTGCTATGTGATGAACGACGAGTATCGCGACCTCGAAGAACCGTTTAGCGAATATGCTAAAAAACAGGGCATTGTGGGTATCAAAGGGCATCGCTCGGTCGGCGGATTCCGCGCATCGCTCTATAACGCTATGCCCATATCGAGCGTCGAAGTACTGGTCGAAGCAATGAAATCATTTGAAAAAAGCATCTGATTATGAAAGTCTTAATAGCTACTGATAAGCCGTTCGCCGCATCAGCCGTGAACGCTATTCGCGAGATTGTTGAAGGTGCGGGATTTGAACTCGCACTGTTAGAAAAATACACCGCCAAATCGCAGTTGCTCGACGTCGTAAAGGACGCCAACGCCATCATCATCCGCAGCGATATTATTGATAATGAGGTGTTTGATGCCGCCGGACAGTTAAAGATCGTTGTCCGCGCAGGCGCAGGCTACGACAATGTTGACCTCAACGCGGCGACGGCTCACAAGGTCTGCGTCATGAACACGCCCGGACAGAACGCCAATGCCGTAGCAGAACTGGCGCTTGGTATGATGGTTTACGGCGTGCGCGGCTTTTTCAGCGGCGTGTCGGGTACGGAGCTGAAAGACAAACTGCTCGGCATCCACGCTTATGGCAATGTGGGGCGCAATGTGGCGCGTATAGCCCGCGGCTTCGGGATGGATGTCTATGCTTTCGACCCCTTCCTTACGGCTGAAGCTATTGAAAAAGAAGGCGTTAAAGCTGTCGCTTCGGCAGAAGAGCTGTACCGTACTTGCCAGTTTGTTTCGCTGCATATCCCCGCAACTGCCGAGACAAAAAATTCCATCGGACAAAGCCTGCTTGCGACGATGCCCAAAGGCGCAACGCTGATAAACACCGCGCGTAAGGAAGTCATCAACGAGCCTGAGCTGCTGCGTGTTATGGAAGAACGGACGGATTTTCGCTATCTGACCGACGTGATGCCTGCTATACATGCCGAACTTGCGGAGCGCTTCGCCGACCGCTATTTCAGCACGCCGAAGAAGATGGGCGCCCAGACAGCTGAAGCCAATAATAACGCCGGAATAGCCGCCGCCAACCAGATAGTGGATTTCCTTGTCAACGGAAACGAACGGTTCAGGGTAAACTAAAAAAAAAAATCCGGGACCTCGCGTCCAGGATTTTCGTAATTACATTTTTTACCTTTTTACCACTAAAGACTAATTTATGAAGTATTATGTCAAGCGCAAAGATACGGGCATTATTCTGAATGACAATCACTTTTTGAGCGGTATTGGACAAAATGCCAAGATTAATTAACGAAAACAGTATGTTTGTTACACAAAAGCCATTTTTCTTTTTTCGGCAAAAAAGCCTGTGCGGAGCATTATTAGTCTCGATGTGCGCCATTTTGGTATCGTGCAGTCGTCCTGTGTATTACGAAGAAACGGGCAGTGTGTTCAACACTTACTACCGGATAAAGTACAGTTGCGACAGGATGTTGACGGCTGAGATTGATGCCGAGTTGCAGGCTTTTAATCTGTCGCTCAACCCGTTTAATCCCAATTCGATACTCGCCAAAGTGAACCGTAACGAAGACGTCGAGGTTGACGACTGGTTTGCTACGGTGTTCAACAAGGCGAAGGATGTGTCGGCACATTCGGGCGGTTATTTCGACGCTACGGCTGCTCCGCTTATCAATGTCTGGGGCTTCGGGTTCGAGCGTAAAGACAGCGTGTCGCAGCAAGTGATTGACAGTCTGCGTGTTTTCGTGGGCTACGACGGCATACGCCTCGACCATCGGCGCGTTGTGAAAGATGATCAGCGTACGATGCTGAACTTTTCGGCTATTGCCAAGGGTTATGCCTGCGATGTGATAGCGATGATGCTTGAACGTCAGGGAGTTGAGAATTATCTGATTGACATCGGAGGCGAGATAGCAGCAAAAGGCGTTAACCCTAACGGCGATTGCTGGCGGGTCGGAATTACGACGCCTGAAGAGGGGATTGGTATGACTGACAATGATTTAAGCGGCATTGTGCGGCTCTGCGGCAAGCAGTGTCTCGCCACTTCGGGCAATTATCGCAATTATTATGTGAAAGACGGCAAAAAATATGCACATACTATCAATCCGCTGACAGGCTATCCGTCTGAACAGGACATACTTAGCGCGACGATTGTGGCGCCCGACTGCATCACCGCCGATGCTTATGCCACAGCATTTATGGCTATGGGTTCGGAAAAAGCTATACGAATGGCAGCGGAAATTCCTGATATCGAATACTTTATCATCTGCGATAAAGGCGACGGCAGTTTTGATATGCGCTATTCCGACGGGATGAAGAGCAAGCTGCTGCGATAAAGGGATAAATTGCTTATTTAGAACGCTTTAAGCTCGCGGTACAGACGCTGTACAGGCAAGCCCATCACATTATAAAACGAGCCGTTAATCGCCTTGACGCCAACATAGCCTATCCATTCCTGTATGCCATAAGCTCCCGCCTTGTCGTACGGTTGATAATTGTCAACATACCAGTTGATTGCGTCGTCGTCAAGCTCATCGAACGAGACTTCCGATTCAACAGAAAAATCCACTTGCCTGTCGCGCGTAGTGATGACGACGGCAGTTACAACCGTATGCGTCCTGCCCGACAATTTACGGAGCATCAGGATAGCATCGTCGCGTCCGCTGGGCTTTTCGAGGATTTCACCGTCAAGCAGAACGACGGTATCAGCTGTGATAATCAAGTCGTTATTCTGCATTTCCGGCAGATAGGCTTCGGCTTTTCGGAGGGCGATGAAGCGCGGGATTTCTTTCAGCGGCAGATTGGCGGGATGCGACTCGTCGATGCCGGGTTTGATGCGCACCTCGAAACTGATGTCAAGTCCGGACAGCAACTCTTTCCGGCGCGGCGAATTTGAAGCTAATATGACGTTATATTGTTCAAGCATAGCAGTTTACGGTTTATCGGTCATATCAAATTCGAGCAGTCCGCCGTCTTTTACTTGATCGTAACGGATGACAAATCCCGTGAGCGGCTGCCCGTTCAGGCGGATGGCTTTCACGTATTTGTTGGCGTCCGACAGGTCGTTGGCTTTCATCGCAAACTGCTTACCGTTGGGCAGGCGGAGCGTCATCGAGTGCACTTGCGGGGCGCCGATGATATATTCGCCCGACACGGGGTCAACCGGATAAAAACCCAGCGCCGAGAATATGTACCACGCCGACATCTGTCCGCAGTCGTCGTTGCCGCTCAAGCCGTCGCGCGTGGGGAAATAGAACTCGTCAAATACCTTGCGGATAATCTCTTGCGTCTTGTAGGGTTTGTCGGAGTAGTTGTACAGATAAGCCACGTGATGGCTCGGCTCGTTGCCGTGCGCATACTGCCCGATCATACCGGTTACGTCGCCATGGAAACCGCCGCCCAGCGACACGATGTCGAGGAAAAACAGCGAATCGAGCTTGATGCCGAACGCCTCTTTGCCGCCGAGCATATCCACCAGCGTGGGGATGTCGTGCTGCACGTGCCAGGTGTATTGCCAGGCATTACCTTCGGTATAGTCGCCACCGCTCGTCGATGCATGCGAGAGCAGGAATTTATCGAACGGCGTGCGCCATTGTCCGTTCGAGTCTTTGCCGCGCATCAGCTTGGTCTCGTCGTCGAACAGGTTTTTGTAGTTGTCGGAGCGTTGGCGGAAGAAAGCGGCTTTCTCCTTCTGCCCCAGCCAGTCGAAGAATTTGGCGGCGCAATAGTCGTCGTAGCAGTGTTCCATCGTGCGCGAGACCGATTCAACATCCAGCAGATCAAAGGGATAATAGCCGTATTTGTCGTACATCGCCCAGTCCGATTTCTCGTGCGGCTGGGTCAGCGAGCTGTATATCGCTTCGGCAGCTATGTCTTTGTCGTCCTTAACAATGCCTTTCAGGTAGGCGTCAACGATGACCGGCACGGAATGGTTGCCAATCATACACCATGTTTCGTTCTGACCGTATTCGTTGGTACACAGCACGCCGCGGTCAACGTAGGTCTGGATCATCGACTCCACGCAGCGCGCGTCAATCGTCGGATACATCAGCGCAAGGAAAGGATGTTCGGCGCGGTAGGTGTCCCACAGCGAGAAATTCATATATTTGTCGGTCTTGTTGTCCGCTCTCATCCGTCCGTCGGGTAGGCAATAAATGTTGTCCACATCGGTGATAATATTCGGCATCAGCAGAGTGTGATACAGCGAGGTGTAGAACGCGATTTTCTGGTCATTGTTCACCGGCTCGATGTCGATTGTGCGTAAATATTTGTCCCATACGCGAGTAGCCTCTGCGCGTACCCGTTCAAAATCCCAATTCGGCAGCTCGGCTTCCATATTCTTGATGGCGCCTTCTTCGCTGACGGTCGAAAGGGCGACTTTTACCTTCACTGCCTCATCTTCCTGAGTGTCAAACTGTAAGCGCAGTTTTGTCGTTTTGCCGCTGAGGGTGCGTTCAGAGCCAATCGTCCCGTCAATATATGAAGCGAATTGCACAACAGGTTTAGAAAATTTCAGGCAGAAATACCAGGTATGGTCAACGACGAAGCCTGTCGAACGGCGTTTGCCGGTCAGTGTGCAGTCGTCAACGAAATGCACTTCGGAAACGAGCACAGTGTCGCCGATGCCATGTCCGAGGTCGAGGATGATGCCCGACTGCTCCGACGCGGGAAAGGTGTATTGATGCAGCGCGACACGTGCCGTAGCTGTCATTTCGGCTTTGATGCCGTAGTCGTCGAGCATCACTTTGTAATAGCCAGGATGAGCTTCTTCGGTGTCGTGCGAGAATGACGAGCGATAGCCGGTAGAGGTATCTTCCTCATCGCCACGGTCGAACGACACAGTGCCGACGAATGGCATCAGCATCACATCGCCCATATCGGGACAGCCCGTGCCGCTCAGATGTGTGTGCGAGAAACCGATGATCGACTTGTCGGCATTGCAGTAGCCCGAACAGTGT
The DNA here is from genome assembly GCA_031272455.1 of Tannerella sp. Taxonomy (GTDB): domain Bacteria; phylum Bacteroidota; class Bacteroidia; order Bacteroidales; family Tannerellaceae; genus Tannerella. The sequence goes on from JAISTS010000034.1 coordinate 11,189, forward strand.
TCCCACTTGTCGGTGCCCGTGTCTGGACCAACCTGCACCATACCAAACGGCACCTGCGCCGCCGGATGAGTATGACCTACGTAATCGACGCCGATAAAAGGATTAACATATTGAGAGAGCGACGTTTCCGCGCCGCCTGTCGCCTGTCGCCCGCCTGTACAGCCCGCAAAAACTGCCAGCAAGACGAAGCATAGATTGATGGTTTTATTCATTTTTTCGGTTATTTTCTAAATAAATATACGCTTTATTCAGCCTTAAAAGGCTAAACGGGCTGCAAAGATAGCATAAAATTTCAATTACCGCAATCCTGCGTGCATAACATTTGCGGGGCGCTGTGTCATCATCTCTGCAATCTTATCCATTACGGCTTTATCACCTTTCAGGGCGTCGGCAGGAACGGGATTTTCGTCGTTAAAGACGTGCAACTGTTCCGGCGTAAGGATAGTTACAAAGTCTTCATTTACAGTCGGCGTCCACGATACTTTATTGATGTCAAGCGAAAGATGATAAGCGAAAAAATTATACATAACAGCGCGTTTTGAGTACTCATAATCGTGTTTTTCTGCCGGAAAGTGGACGTG
>JAISTS010000098.1 GCA_031272455.1 Tannerella sp.
TTTCATCGCTCGACCACTCAACCCCCTTTTCCGGGTAAGTGGTTGGATAAGCCAAAGTCCAGTTCCAGCTCGAAGGGACAGACGAGCCGTCCGTCGGCGCCTTGTCCCAGTTCAAGCCATTGTTTTCAATCAAATTGTTGATCGCCGCAATATCGCCCACGTTATACGTCTGGGCGACGGCTGTTATGGCGCAGAGCGCCAAGATTACTGTAAAAATTTTCTCTCTTCTCATGATTCTTAATTTTTTTTGGTGCACGGTATTTTTGGTGCACGATTTGAATTTCTCGTGTACCGTGCACCGTTCAACTGTGCACCTGTTACTACTCTCTACTCTCTACTTAGTACCTTAATTTATTAATTAATCACGCCGCAAATGTAGAAACTAAAACAATACGATGTACCTATCTTATTGATTATTATGTATTTAGAGGTAAATTTCACTAAAAAGAGGTAAAAAAATCTTTAATGGCAATCGGCAGGAACGGCAGATGGCGGTATTTAAGTTAAATTTAAGCTAACGCGAGTTTCACAATTTTTGCACGGATTTTCGGCGAAAATCGCAATTATTCCGAGAGGCAGGCAAAAAAAAGCCATGCTGCTCGATGGCAACACGGCTCAGTTTTTTCTAAAACGGCGCTGTTTCAGACCCTCTTTTCCTTGATACGGGCTTTCTTGCCGGTCAGCTGACGCAGGTAATAAAGTTTTGCCCTGCGGACTTTACCGACTTTGTTCACCGCAATGCTCTCAATAAAAGGCGAGTCCATCGGGAAAATTCTCTCCACGCCGACGTTCTCCGACATCTTGCGAACAGTGAAACGTTTCTTGTTTCCATGCCCCGAAATGCGGATAACAACGCCCCTGTATTGCTGGATGCGCTCCTTGTTTCCCTCGGTAATGCGGTACGAAACGGTAATCGTATCGCCACTCTTGAACGACGGGAGTTCTTTTCCCGTAGCAAATGCCTCTTCGGCAACTTTAATCAAATCCATTGTATTATAGCTTTTTATAAGTTATCAAAAACTAAACGTAATATACGCGGGCAACTCGTTTTTCCCGCCAGAGATTGCGTAAAGCGGGTGCAAAGGTACAACATTTTTTGAAATAACAAAACACCGGACGTATGTTTTTTGAATTTTTTTTGTACTTTTGCGGCATAAAACGATAGCGAATGATAAGAAAAACGTTTTTTGTGCTGCTCTGCGGCATTATCACAGCAACTGTTTTGGCGCCCGAACCCCGTCTGTCAGCCAAGTTCGACCGGACGAAGGCAGACCTGTGGGTCGATTCCGTTTTCAATGCTATGTCCGACGACGAACGTATCGGGCAGCTGTTTATGGTCGCCGTCTTTCCGCACGACGACGCCGCAACAACCAACCAGCTGAGCAATTACATTAATAATATACATATCGGCGGAGTGCTGTTTCGTCAGGGCGACCCGGTTACTCAGGCGAAAATCACTAACCGCATACAGCAAGAGTCTGCAGTACCGCTCTTTATCGCTCTCGACGGCGAATGGGGCTTGTCGATGCGGCTGACGGGGACTACCCGTTTCCCGAAAAATATGATGCTCGGCGCCGTCGGCGACCTGCGGCTTATCGAAGACTATGCCCGCGAGGTCGGTCGCCAATGCCGCGAGATGGGTATCCAGATAAATTTCGCTCCGGTGCTCGATGTGAATAATAACCCTGATAATCCGGTGATTGGCACCCGTTCGTTCGGCGAAAATCCCGACGATGTGGCTGAACGCGGCATCGCCTACGCACGCGGACTTGAAAGTATGGACGTCATAGCCGTAGCCAAGCATTTTCCCGGACACGGCGGCACGTCCGAAGACTCGCATCAGACGCTTCCGACAGTGCATCACAACGCCGCCGAGCTTGACAGCATCGAGCTGGCGCCATTCCGACGCTATATCGCCGAAGGCTTCGCAGGAGTGATGACAGGACATCTGTATGTGCCTGCATTAGACAGCGTTACCGAGCGTGCGACCTCGCTCTCGCCCGTGATGATCGAGGGCGTGCTCAAAAAACGGCTCGGCTTCGAAGGCTTGTGCTTCACCGACGCTCTCGAAATGAAAGGCGCTACAGGTAAAGCCGGAGGTAGCCCCGCAGTGCTGTCGATCTTGGCAGGTAACGACGTCGTTCTGGCGCCCGCCTCGCCCGAAAAAGAATACGAAGCGGTCCGCGAAGCTGTCAAAAATAATGTCATCACCAAAGATGCTATTAACGAGAAATGCCGTAAGATACTGAAATACAAATATATCACCGGACTGAACGCTTACCAGCCCATCGAACTCACAGGGCTGAAAGAACGCCTTAACACGCCTTATGCCGACCGGCTGACGGCGCAACTTAACGCTCAAGCTATCACCGTCCTGAAAAATGAAGACAGCTATCTGCCTTTGAAACAGCTCGATAAGACAAAAATCGCGGCGCTGACCATAGGCGAACCTGCCGACAACGATTTTGTAAAGATGCTGGAACGCTATTGTCCCGTAACCTCGTTCAAAATCACGCATAAGATGAAACAGTCTGATACAGACAATGTTATCAATGCGCTAAAGACCTACGACGCAGTCGTTTGCGGAGTGTTTACCTCGTCTTTCCCCGAACCCGCAAGGTTGCGCGAGCTTGCCGAAAAATGCAATTTGGTCTGCGTATTTTTCACCGCTCCCTATTTCCTCAAACGCTATGAGCAATCTGTCAAACCGGCAAAATCCATCATAATGGCTTATGAACCAACGCCTTATTCGCAGAGCTACGCAGCGCAGGCTGTGTTTGGCGGCATCGCGGCAAACGGCAAAATGTCAGTCTCGGTGCCGGGCTTGTTCGACGCCGGAACGGGATTAAGCCTGCCCAAAACCCGCCTCGGATATGCTCCTGCCGAAGCGACGGGAATAAACACCGGCGACCTCGATTCAATAGCCATCATTGCAAACGAAGGCATTAAGGAAGGCGCCTATCCGGGCTGTCAAGTGCTTGTCGCAAAAGACGGAATGGTGATTTACAGCCGCTCGTTCGGCAACTACGACTATAACAGCCGCAAACCGGTAACCGAATCGTCGGTCTATGATTTGGCGTCGGTATCGAAGGCTACGGGCACCCTGCTTGCCGTAATGAAGACCTACGACGAACATCGCCTTGCGCTCGACTCGGCAATCTCGGTCTATATGCCCGAACTGCGCAATACGGATAAAAATACGCTGACTGTCAAGGAATTGCTATATCACCAGTCGGGATTGTCGCCTACTATCACCGACCTCTACAAGACGATTATCGACACCGGCAGCTACGAAGGTAATATCTTCAACCGCCGCAAAACAGCCTCACATCCCGTGGCGGTTGACCGCAATGTGTATGCACGTAACGACTTCAAATTTCGTCCGGAAATTGTATCTACAAAAAAGACAGACGATTACCCCATCCAAGTTGCCCGCAATTTCTATCTGCACCGCTCGTATCCCGACACTCTGCTGAACGAAATCATACGCTCGGAACTCAAGCGTCGCGGCAGCTATGTTTACAGCGACATAAACTTTATCTTGTTGAAAATGATTGTCGAACGCCAGATGAGCCGCCCGATGGACACACTCCTTAGGGCAGACTTTTTCGACCGGCTCGGCGCTTATCACACCACTTACCGCCCGCTCGACCGCCTCGACAGCTCGCTGATTGTCCCCACTGAATACGATGGGTTTATGCGCCGCCAGACCTTGCGAGGGTATGTTCACGACGAGTCTGCCGCTGTTCAGGGCGGAGTGTCAGGCAATGCCGGACTGTTTTCCAACGCCAACGACCTCGCCAAAGCGCTGCAACTCTATCTCAACGACGGCGAATATGGAGGTGAACGCTATCTGACCGAAGAGACCTGCCGACTGTTTACCCGTACAAAAAACGAGTCGTCGCGCCGCGGTCTGGGCTTCGACAAACCCGAAACAGATCCGAAGAAAGCCTCGCCCTGCGGCGAACTGGCGTCTCCGTCGGTTTACGGACATACGGGTTACACAGGCACTTGCTTCTGGATAGACCCCGATAACAAACTGATATACATATTCTTAAGCAACCGCGTCAACCCCACGCGGATTAACTCCAAGCTGTCGGATATGAACATCCGCACCCGCATACAGGACGTGATTTACCGTGCGGCAGCGAACAGCACAAATAATCTAACCCCGAACAACCGCTCGGGGTCAGACCTTAATTAACTTAAATAAAATAATGTAAGTAAGAAACTGTTAGCTCTGGATTCGCCTGTTCAACAGGATATGTCCGAAAAAGCCAACTATAATCAAGAGTAAGCCTATTCCCAGCAGACTGTTGCTCGAGCTGTTGGACAGAAAAGGCACAACCAATACACCGACTCCGATAAGGAGTAACACTATTCCTAAGTATTTCAGTACATTCATGACAATATCGTTTTATTATTAATTAATTTCGAGCTACAAATAAAGCAATTATTAACCGAACAGAAAAATTTTTTCGCAAAAAAATGCTGTCCGACCCGAAATTTACTTGTATATTTACCCTCGCAAAAAACGAGAAATATGTTGCAACTACTTTATATTCTGTACTTTTGGCTAATCTTCCTGCCAATCTTCTGTTTGCTGACAATTTTGACCGCGACGGTCGTTGTCATCGGATGTTTGCTGGGCGGCGAGCGTTTTTTTTCCTACTATCCGGGGATGATTTGGTCGCGGCTGACGTGTTACTTGTCGCTCTGTCCGGTGAAAGTCATCGGTCGCGAGCTGCTCGACCGCCGTCAATCCTATATCTTTGTCGCCAATCATCAGAGCGCTTACGACATTTTCCTGCTCTACGGTTTTCTGGGTTTCCCGTTTAAGTGGATGCTGCGTCGCGGAATAAGGAAAATCCCGTTTGTAGGCGTCGCCTGCCGCGCTGCGGGATTTATTTTTGTCGATAACAGCAGTCCGAAAGCGGCTCGCCAAAGCATCGAGGACGCTGAGAAGTGCCTCCGTCGCCGTTCGTCGCTGATAATTTTTCCAGAAGGATCGCGCAGTCGCGACGGCAAGATTGCCCGTTTCCATAAAGGCGCTTTCGTCGTGGCTCAAGCGGAAAACACATCCGTCGTACCCGTTACGCTTAACGGACCGTACCGCGTGCTGCCAAAAGGCAAAATCACCGCCCGCCCGCACCGGATGGAGATAATCATACATCCGCCCCTGAGCATCGGCAAAGAGCAGGCGGAAGAAAAAAACGGATTGCAGAACTTCGCCGACGAAATCAAACAGATTATTTCGGGCGACCTTTGGGACGAAGCGCGATAACGCGCTACAAGCGTTTGTAAACGGAAATGCTTATGCCGGCGTGATTGCCGAGCAGGGCGCCGCGGTCGGCTGCTATGGATAAGGTGAAGAACACCCTTTTGTCGTTTATATAAGTAACTTCGGCGGCGGCGGCTAACGAGCCGGTTTTTTTAAGCAGCGGCTCTGTGGGAGTGCCATAACTTGTTATATATGAGCACTTAACCTTATATGTCATTATATAGTTTATTATGTTGCCTTCGGCTCCGAGATGCCATGCAGCGATGCGATTATGCCGAAATCCGAGCTGTCCGTCGTTGTATTCGGGCGAGATAAGCAGCGGCGAGCCTGTGCTGCGGTTGAAATACGAGGCTCCTGTAGTGTATTCGCCGTTGTTGTAATAATTGTCGCCTCCGCCGCCGGTACCTGGATACTTTGCGTGGTCGAACCAAATAAAATGAAACGGACCGCTCTGATTGAGGGTGTATAGCCGCTCGACGACTAAACCGGTGAGCCAATTGTCGCTTTTCAGGCTCAACTCGACGCCATACAGCCCGTCCATCCCGTTCTCAAACTCCATCCCCGACCTATCGTCGAAAAAATGCTGATGATAGAGCTTTACTTTCCTCCCATAATAAGAATATTCCAAGCCGAAATCATAAGTACCATAGTGATTGCCAAGCACATTGACCTGATCGGATTCGGTAGCGCTCGCGTCGCCGGCTTTGCCTGTAACCACGCGCAGGAAGTCCTTGAACGAGTGCGGCTGAGCGCCTAAAGCAGGGTCGGTCGAGGTGCCGCCCCACTGGGCGACGTGGCGAAAACCGATAATTCCCGCCAAAGACTCATATCTGCTTCTGACATTCAATCTAAGATGCAGCGACTTGTTATGCCACAGCACATTACGATTATACGTCTGCGGAGTTTTGACATACGATTGCAGATAAGCATCATCGAACGAGCGCCCTACGGAGAAATTGCCACGAAACTGCAACCGTTTATTAGTCAGCGGTATATAAGTAAAATCATTCACCATAAGATTGATTTCGGGGATGGGACGGGCGTTGGTCGAAATCGCCATATCGCCACTGCTCAACTTATTGTTTACAATCGAATTACTAGAAGCGTGCTCAGCGCTGCCGATAAGCAAGCTCAGCCATGTGTTGTAAGTAATAAGTCCATAAAGCTCCTGCACATAGACGTTGCGATAGCGCGTGGTGGTGGTAATCATGTCAATTCCGGCTTGATAAACGAACTTATCTCCGACGCTGATGAATTTCGCCTGCGTCTGCAGATAAGCGCTGCTCCCAGTGAGCGGCACGACGCCATAAGTACCCGATGTCATCCAAAACGGCGTCTGCCCGCCCGTCGCCACATTCGCGCGCGCGCGTACATAATAATATATAGATGCATCGCTGTCTTTGTAGAGCTTGAAGTTTGTCTGGGCTAACAGCTCCGGCAGCGAGCATATACATATCAGGGCGACTGAAAGCAAGATATTTCGGTTCATTGGCAATAATTTTCTGCAAATATAATAAATATCAGGAAAACAAGCGCTTTTGCGCAGGGCAAAACATCGTGAAAAAATTATTCCTCCGAAAAAATAACGAAAAAAAGAAAAAACTATTGCAGAGTGAAAAAAAATAACTATCTTTGCACCCGCAAATTTTAAAAACGTAGAAAATATGAACAATTATGAGACCGTTTTCATTCTAACTCCCGTTTTATCTGATGATCAGGTAAAGGAAGCGGTAGAAAAATTCAGGAACGTACTTCTTGCCGAAAAGGCAGAGATAGTAAATGAAGAGAACTGGGGTTTGCGCAAGCTCGCCTACCCTATCGACAAGAAAACAACCGGTTCGTACCAGTTGATTGAGTTTAAGGCTGATCCGTCGGTCATTGCTGTTCTTGAGACGCAATTCCGCCGCGACGAGCGCGTGATACGCTATCTGACCTTCCGTCAGGACAAATTCGCATTCGAATATGCCGAGAAACGCCGGAGACTCAAAGCAAACAAAGAATCAATAACAGTAAAAGAAGAGGAGGAAACAGAAAATGTCGGCTAACACACAATCAGAAATAAGATACCTGACTCCGATGTCGTCGGAGACGAAGAAAAAGAAGTATTGCCGTTTCAAGAAAAACGGGATCAAGTACATCGACTACAAAGACCCCGAATTTCTGAAAAAGTTCCTCAACGAGCAGGGAAAAATCCTTCCCCGCCGTATAACAGGCACTTCGCTGAAATTCCAACGTCGTGTAGCACAGGCTGTTAAGCGCGCACGCCATCTGGCTCTGCTGCCGTACGTAACCGATTTGATGAACATAAAATAAAAGGAGGAGGATTTATCATGCAAGTTATTTTAAAAGAAGACATTATCAATCTCGGATACACCGACGATATAGTAAACGTCAAAGACGGCTACGGACGCAACTACCTTATTCCCAACAAAAAAGCTGTCATCGCTTCGGAATCGGCAATCAAAGTGCTGAACGAAAACAAGAAACAGCGTCAGCATAAACTGGAAAAAATCCGCAAAGATGCCGAAGATTTTGTTGCAAAACTCGCTGACGTGGCGCTGACAATAAAGGCAAAAACCAGTTCGAGCGGTACGATTTACGGATCCATCACGAACATTCAGATAGCTGAAGAGCTTGCCAAGCAGGGTTTTGAAATCGACCGTAAGATAATAATTCTTAAAGAGCCGGTCAAAGAACTTGGCAATTACCGCGCTACAGTTAAGCCTCATAAGGAAGTTGCGGTAGAAATACCGTTTGAGGTTGTTGCCGAAGAATAAAAAATCAAATAATTTCTAAAAAAAAGGTCTCTATCGAGACCTTTTTTTGTTTGTATTCATCAAAAAATGATTAACTTTGCAGCGTAAGTCTGATTCCTATTCGCAAAATGAACAGAATAATTTACATATTTCTTTTCGGTTTACTCGCATTGCTGATTGCTTCCGCCGCACCTGCGATGAAAAAAAACGGGCAGCAGCAGCCATTTACCGTTGTCATTGACGCCGGTCACGGCGGCAAAGATCCGGGCAGCATTGGGTATAACACGAAAGAAAAGGCTATCAATCTGGCAGTTGCGCTCAAGCTTGGCAAACTCATCACCGACAGTCATAAAGATGTAAACGTGATTTACACTCGCAAAACCGACCGTTTTGTCGAACTAATCGAACGCGCCAACATTGCCAACCGCAATAATGCCGACCTGTTCATCTCCATACATACCAATTCAGTCAAGCGCGGCAAGACTGTCCACGGCGCCGAGACCTATACTCTCGGTCTTGCCAAGACGCAGGAAAACCTTGATGTGGCTATGCTTGAGAACTCCGCTATCCTGCTCGAAGACAACTACGAACAGCATTATGAGGGCTTTGACCCAAACTCAACCGAGTCGTACATAATGTTTGAGACGCTCCAGAACGCACATCTCGAACAGAGCGTGAAGCTGGCTTCAGAGATACAGAAAGCTTTCGGCTCAGCAAAAAGGCTCAACCGTGGAGTACGTCAGGCGGGCTTTCTTGTTCTCAAAGCGACAAGTATGCCGAGCGTGCTGATAGAGCTGGGCTTTATCTCGAACAGGGACGAAGAGAAATTTATGCGATCGGAAGCGGGTCAAAATCAGCTTGCTAACTCCATTTACAAGGCATTTGCCAAGTACAAGACCGAGCACGACACTAAGCTGCCCACATCCAAGCCGGCAGGCAGCACTACTGCCGCAACTGTTCAGCCGCGAACATCGGCAACCACCGGCGGTCAGGTCGTTTACAAGGTGCAGATACTGTCGTCGGACACAAAACTGCCCGCCAATTCGTCCAAGCTAAAGGGTTATAAAGCAGACTACTACGTCGAAAACAAGACTTACAAATACACTTATGGCGAATCGACCGACTATCAAGCCATCCGCAAAACTTTGCAAGCCGTTACGAAAGATTTCAAGGACGCTTTCGTGATACGAATGCAAGACGGCAAGCGGTTGCGATCAGGCGAAAGCGCCGCGATAAAATAGCCGACAGACAATCTGCGGCAAATAAAAATTTAAAAACGAAGAAAAAATGAAAGCAAAATTCTCAAAAGAAGTGGTTATCGGCATCGTAACAATAATATGTCTGGCGCTGTTCTACATAAGCGTCAACTACCTGAAAGGGATAAATCTTTTCAAAGCAGTAAATTACTACTACGTTTCCTGCTCAAACGTGAAGGACGTGGTCGTCTCAAGTCCGGTTTTCGTCGAAGGATTCAAGGTCGGTCTGGTGCGCAAAATCAACTACGACTACTCGACGACGGGCAAAATCACGCTCGAAATACATCTCGACAAAGGAATGAAAATCAACAAAGGCAGCTATGTGATGCTCGAAAAGACGCTGTTGAGCGGCGCCGAACTGCATCTGAAGCTCAACCCCTACGTAAACGAATTTCTCAGACCGGGCGACACGCTCGAAGGACGCACTCAAGCCGATATGATGGCTTCGCTGCAATCGGAAATGCTGCCTCAGATAAACAATATCCTGCCCAAGCTCGACTCGATACTGCTGGGACTGCAAATGATTGTAAATCACCCGGCTATAGCACAGTCGCTCCAAAACATCGAACATACTACAGCCAATCTCGAACTCTCGTCGCAACGCCTGAGCAGCCTGCTCGACCGCGATATACCCGTGATAGCAGGCAACCTGAAAACCACGACCGAGAATTTTGCCGCCCTGAGCGATGAAGTACGAAATCTGAAGCTGTCGGAAAGCGTTTCTATGCTGAATTTAACACTCGGCAACCTGAACAATACGGCTGCCCGACTGAGCGCTACCGACAATTCACTGGGCTTGCTGCTAAACGATACCGCGTTGTATAATACTGTCAATCAGACTATTCTCAATGCCTCCGACCTGATTTCAGACCTGAAGGCTAATCCGAAAAAGTACATCCATTTCTCCGTCTTCTGAAAAATTCTAATATAGAATAATTCTAATTTAGCCCTTTTGAGGAATTTTTTTTAAATTTCTAAAACGTTGATTTTTACGCCTATTTTTGCAAGCAAAAATATGTTAACAAAATATAATTTGGGCGGAATCGTAACGAGGGGCAGAATTATATTAAAGCAAATATAAAATGAAACACGTAAGTGCCGCCGCACCAAACAAATAGAGGCAACTTGCTGATTTTCAACGCTTATTAAGAAACGTATTTTTTGTCCCGTTTGCACGAAATTTGTCCGTTCAAAAAAAATTCCCGACCTTCGCAAACGAAAATTAATGTAGAAAAAATAATACTTTTTTTTAAACAGAATGATGCAATCGGATTATCAATCACTTTGGGGACAATGTCTCGCTGTAATTAAGGGCGTCGTTTCGGAAGCGACTTACGACACTTGGTTCCGTCCAATCAAGCCGGTGTCGTACAAAGACAAGAACATTACGATTCAGGTTCCAAGTCAATTCTTCTACGAATACTTGGAAGAGAAGTACATCCAGATCCTGCAGATGTCGCTCGAAAGAGTGTTCGGGATGGGTACTTCACTGAGTTACAGTGTTGTAGTTGACAGCAATCGCGAATTGCCGCCCGCCGCAGCCCCCGCCAAGGATACGGCGCCCGAAAGGACGTCGATGACGCCTTTTACGCTTGTCGCGCCTTCGGAGCTTGACTCGCAGCTCGTCAGCAAATACACCTTCGACAACTTCTTTGAAGGCGAATGTAATATGCTGGCGCGAAGCGCGGGACTGTCCATTGCCGACAAACCGGGCAAGACCTCGTTCAATCCGCTGTTCGTCTATGGCGATTCGGGTGTAGGCAAAACGCACCTCTGCCACGCCATAGGCTTGCGCACACGCGAGAACCACCCCGACAAGCGCGTCCTCTATGTCTCGTCGCACCTTTTCCGCCTCCAATTTACCGACGCCTCGCTGAAAAATAAACTGAACGACTTCCTGACATTCTATCAGAGCCTCGATATGCTGATAATGGATGATATTCAGGAACTTATCGGAATGGATAAGACGCAACACGCTTTCTTTCAGATCTTTAACAATCTGCATCAGCTTGGCAAGCAAATCGTACTGACCTCAGACAAGCCGCCGGTAGAAATGCAAGGAATGGAAGCGCGCCTGATAACAAGGCTGAAATGGGGGCTGAACGCCAAAATAGAAAAGCCCGACATCGCGCTCAGAAAAAAGATACTCAGCCATCTGATTGATACTGAAGATATTGCGGTGGACAAAGAAGTGTACGACTACATTATTAATAATGTAACCGAGAATGTGCGCGACATCGAAGGGGCGCTTATCTCGCTCTCGGCAACCTCGCATATCAGCAACAGAAAAATTGATATGGCATTAGCGCAGAAAGTTATAGGTCAGATAGTTGCGATTGGCAATCACCATATTACCATCGACAAAATCATCAAAACCGTCTGCGCATATTTCAAGCTCGACGAATCGCTGATACATACCAAGTCGCGGAAACGCGAAATCGTCCTCGCCCGCCAGATAAGTATGTACCTCGCCAAGCACCATACCGACTGCTCGCTCGCGCATATAGGTATGAAAATCGGCGGAAAAGACCATGCCACAGTGCTTTACGCAATTCAGGCAATCAAAGACCAGATGGAAACAAGCAAACAATTCAGGACTATGATTGAAGAAATCGACAGAAAACTGAAGGGTTAGACTTTTTGCACTTTTTTGGAGAGGCAGGCTCGAATGTAACACCGTTTGAGCCTGCCATTTTTTTGGACTTTTCTTTTCGGACAAACAACGCTGTTTGATTTTTGCACAAAGAGGCAAAAGTTGTGCAAACAAAACTGCCATTTCGGAAAACCGGATGAAATGCAAGATGTCCGTTTTGGAAAATTTTAGAGATATTAGTAAAATTTTATATCGCTGTTTATTAGCACTTTAATTATTTCTTTTGGAAAACTTTTCAACAAAACTGATTTTTTCTCGGTAATTATTTTGTCGCTATCAAGAGAATTTATACATTTGTCGCACAAAAAAAATCAATGTAAATTTGAATATGAAAACATTCACTTTTGATGAGGTATATGCAGCTTCGCTAAAATATTTTGAAGGAGACGAATTAGCTGCAAAAGTATGGGCAAACAAATATGCGCTGAAAGATGCGTCGGGCAACATTTACGAAAAGACGCCTGATGATATGCACCATCGTTTGGCACGCGAGATAGCCCGCGTAGAAAACAAATATCCTAATCCGCTGTCGGAGAAAGAGTTGTTCGATCTGTTCGACCATTTCCGATACATCGTTCCGCAGGGCAGCCCGATGACAGGCATTGGCAATGATTTCCAAATCGCCTCATTGTCAAACTGTTTTGTGATAGGATTGGATGGCGACGCCGACTCCTACGGTGCGGTAATGCGGATAGACGAAGAGCAGGTGCAGCTGATGAAGCGGCGCGGCGGCGTCGGGCACGACCTGTCGCATATCCGTCCGAAAGGCTCGCCGGTGAAAAATTCGGCTCTGACATCGACGGGCTTGGTTACGTTTATGGAGCGCTATTCCAACTCGACACGCGAAGTTGCTCAGGATGGCAGACGTGGAGCACTGATGCTTAGCGTCTCGATCAAACATCCTGACTCAGAATCGTTTATCGACGCAAAAATGGTGGAGGGAAAAGTTACGGGCGCCAATGTTTCGGTCAAGATTGACGACGAATTTATGAAAGCTGTCATCAATCAAACGCCTTATACACAGCAATATCCGATAGATGCCAAAGTGCCGAAAGTATCGAAGCAGATTGACGCTTCGGCGCTGTGGGAAAAGATAATCCATAATGCGTGGAAATCGGCAGAACCGGGCGTATTGTTCTGGGACACAATACTTCGCGAGTCGGTGCCCGATTCTTATTCCGACCTCGGCTTCAAAACCGTATCGACCAACCCCTGCGGCGAGATACCGCTCTGTCCTTACGACAGTTGCCGTCTGCTTGCCATCAATCTCTATTCCTACGTCGTCAATCCTTTCACGCCTGAAGCCTATTTCGATTTCGAGCTTTTCAAAAAACATGTAGCTCTGGCTCAACGCATTATGGACGACATCATTGACCTCGAATCGGAAAAGATTGAAAAAATACTTCAGAAAGTTGACGAAGACCCCGAATCGAGCGAAATCAAACATTCGGAACGCCATCTCTGGGAAAAAATCAAGACAAAAACCTTACAGGGACGTCGTACTGGCGTGGGTATCACTGCCGAAGGCGATATGCTGGCGGCGCTTAACCTCCGATATGGCACGGAAGAAGCGACGGATTTTGCCGAAAAAATCCAGAAAACGCTGGCGCTGGCTGCCTACGGTTCGTCGGTCAATATGGCTAAAGAACGCGGCTCATTTGCTATCTACGACGCCAAACGCGAAGCCAATAACCCGTTCATTAACAGGCTGAAAGTCGAAGACCCGCAACTCTACAAAGATATGGTGAAATACGGACGGCGCAATATTGCCTGCCTGACGATAGCCCCGACGGGAAGCACCAGCCTGATGACGCAAACGACTTCGGGCATCGAGCCGGCGTTTATGCTCGTTTACAAGCGCAGACGCAAAGTCAATCCCAACGACAAATCGGCTCGTGTCGATTTCACCAACGAAACGGGCGACCATTTTGAAGAATACACCGTTTTTCATCATAAATTCAACGTATGGATGACCGTCAAGGGCTATCCGCTCTCGAAAAAATATACCGAAGAAGAGATTGAGGAGTTGGTCAGAAAATCGCCCTACTACAAAGCCACGTCGAACGATATTGACTGGATACAGAAGGTCAAAATGCAGGGGCGCGTGCAGAAATGGGTTGACCATTCAATCAGCGTAACGATTAACCTGCCAAACGACGCTACCGAAGAATTGGTAAATCAGCTGTATGTAGAGGCGTGGAAATCAGGATGTAAGGGCTGCACCGTCTATCGCGAAGGCTCGCGCACGGGCATACTCGTGGCGATTGACAACAAGGATAAAAAAGCCGGAAAGATATGCTTCCCGCCCGAAAATATCGCATCGAAACGTCCGCGCGAACTCGAAGCCGACGTCATTAAGTTCCAGAATAACAAGGAGAAATGGATAGCGTTTGTAGGCTTGCACAACGGACAGCCTTACGAGATTTTCACCGGTCTGGCTGACGACGACGAGGGCTTGATGCTACCGAAAAATGTTACAAAAGGCGCAATAATAAAGAATTACGACGCCGACGGAACGAAACATTACGATTTCCAGTTCAAAAACAAGCGCGGTTTCAAAATGACGCTCGAAGGATTGGACGGGAAATTTGAGCCTGTTTACTGGAACTATGCCAAACTGATTTCGGGAGTATTGCGATACGGAATGCCTATTGATCAGGTAATCAAGCTGGTAGAAGGACTTGAGCTTGACGACGAATCGATCAACACGTGGAAAAACGGCGTCGAACGGGCGCTACGCAAATACCTGCCTAACGGACATATAAGAGGCGTTTGCGGCAATTGTGGCAGCTCCGACAGCCTTGTAAATCAGGAAGGCTGCATCAAGTGCCAGAACTGCGGCGCTTCAAGATGCTGATAATCAACAGTCTGAATGAAAATAACGTTTAACATTCATTATCATACCGAAGCGGGATACAAGCCTGCTGTTGTCGGGTCGATAGACGAACTCGGCGCGTGGCAGGCTGTGCTGGCTAAGGAAATGCAGGACTGCGGCGGCGGGCGCTGGGAACTCGAAGTCGATATTCCGTTCTTTGTCAAGGCGTTTGAGTATCATTATCTGTTGAAATCACCTGACGGAACTGCAGTAAACGAGTCGGGCAACAAAAATCATTCGGCTCGATTTATAACAGGAAAAGAACGGTATTATCTCTTTGATTATTGGCAAGTTGCGCCATATAATCCTGCGCTTTACACTTCGGCGTTCACGCAAGCCGTGTTCGCCCATCCGCAGCAGCATTGTCCGCCGGAAGATGAAGAAAAAGAAATAATTATCCGCGTTAACAATCCGTATATTGATAAAAATCAGCATCTTGCGATTTCGGGCAACCATCCGTCGCTTGGGATGTGGCAGCCTGAACTCGCGCCGGAAATGATTTGTACCGATTTTCCGATGTGGGAAATCCGGCTCAGCAAAAACGAAATCTCTTTCCCGCTCGAATATAAATTTCTGATACGCGACAAAAAAAAGCAGGTAATTCACTGGGAAACAGGCGAAAACAGAACATTGCCGCAACTACCCTGCAGCGATGAAGCCGTTTACATCATTTCCGGCTTCCCCTATCGCGACGACCGCGCGCTGTGGAAAGGCGCAGGAACAGTCATACCGCTCTTTTCGCTACGGTCAGAGCAAAGTTTCGGCATCGGCGATATGCACGATCTTAAGCTGCTAATAGACTGGGCGACAATGACAAACCAGCGGCTCGTCCAGATATTGCCCGTCAACGACACTACGCGCACGCATACATGGCGCGATTCCTATCCCTACAGCGCCATCTCGATTTACGCGCTCCATCCGATATATATATCGCTCGCCGACCTCGGAACGTTGAAAGACGAAAAGAAAATGGCGGCATATAGGCTTAAACAACAGGAGCTTAACAAGAAAAACGCTGTTGACTACGAGGAAACGGAAAAATACAAACTGCAATATTGCCGCGACTATTTTGAACAGGAAAGCGCCCGTATTTTGCGCTCGCAGGCGTTCAAGTCGTTTGTCAGCGCCAACCGTATCTGGCTCGTTCCATATTCGGCGTTCTGCTATTTCAGAGAAAAGTACAAAACAGCCGATTTCAGTAAATGGGGCGAGGATGCACATTGCCAACCATTTCATATTCAAGCTCTTTGCAGTGAAGAAAGCAAGATTTATCCCGAAATATCGTTTACGTATTTCCTGCAGTTCGTGCTACATTCGCAGTTCAAAGCCGTATCGGACTACGCTAAACGTAAAGGCGTGATACTCAAGGGCGATCTGCCAATAGGCGTACACCGCCACAGCGTAGAGACGTGGATTGAGCCTTCGTATTTCAACACCAATCAGCAGGCAGGCGCTCCTCCCGACGACTTTTCGGATACGGGTCAGAACTGGGGCTTTCCGACCTACAACTGGGATGTGATGGAGCACGACGATTTTATATGGTGGAAAAAGCGTTTCCGCAAGCTCGAAGACTATTTCACCTGCTTCCGCATTGACCATATACTCGGCTTTTTCCGTATTTGGGAAGTGCCAACAGACTATGTACAAGGGCTTTGCGGGCATTTCAGACCGGCTTTGCCCTATACTCCGGCAGAAATTGAATCTTTCGGGCTGAAATGGAACGAGCGCTATCTCAAACCGCGCATCGGACGTGCCCATCTCGACGAAATTTTCAGCCCCGCAGCACACAAAGAGCTTGGCGCATACCTGTTTGACGAAGACTCGGATCATCTGACACTCAAGCCCTCTTGCAATACGCAACGCAAAATCGAAGCGATTTTCGGCAAACGAACGGACGCTCTGTCGAATGAACTCAGGCAGGGGCTGTATGCCGTTGCCAATCAGGTGTTGTTTATCGAAGACCCATACGAGCCGGGGCGCTATCATCCGCGAATAGCGGGAACCAAATCGCTCGCGTTTGCAGAACTGTCTGAAAATGAGAAATCTGCTTTCGAGCGGCTATCCAATTACTTTTTCTACGAACGGCATAATATTTTCTGGAAAAATGTAGCGCTGAAACGCCTCAAGCCATTGACGGGAAGTACCGATATGCTGATTTGCGGCGAAGACCTCGGAATGATACCTGAGCCTGTCCACGATGTGATGCAACAACTTAATATTCTGAGCCTTGAACTTGAACGGGCGCCCAAGACGCTCGGTCATCATTTTTCCTGCCTGCCGCGACTGCCGTATATGTCGGTCTGCACTACCTCGACGCACGATATGAGTCCCTTACGCCTCTGGTGGCACAGCTTTCCGGAGATACGGCAACAGTACTATCAATCGGTGCTGCGCAGAAACGGCACTGCGCCCGCCACCTGCTCGCCACGCATTGCAAGCCAGATAATCAAAAACCATCTCGACGCAGCTTCTATCCTGACAGTCATACCGTTACAGGACTGGCTGTCGGCAAGCGACGAGCTAAGAAATCAGCGCATCGAAGACGAACGGATAAACATACCCGTCAATCCCGACCACTACTGGCGATACAGGATGCACCTGACATTGGAAAAACTGCTTGCCGCCGACGGCTTTAACGAAAAAATCCGTACGATGATAGCCGACAGCGGACGTTAGCGCGAGTTTTATTCCTTGTCTTTGGGCGGTGCAACATTGACTTTTGGCGGCTCCGGCGCCGGTTTGTCTTTTCCCGACATTGTACAGGTGCCGTTGAATGCCGCACCGGGTTCAATCTCAAGCGAACGGATAAAAATGTCGCCCTGAACGATGGACGATGCCTTAAGTATCAGTTTTTCAGAGATTTTTATCGAGCCTTCGATAGCGCCGAGAATTTCGGCGTTTTCGGAAACGATATTCCCTTTCAGCAGCCCGCGCGGACCTATCACTATCTTCCCCTTGCAATTGATATCGCCTTCTATGCGTCCGTCGAGGCGAAAATCGGCTTCGGTTACGATACTTCCTTTTACTGATGTTCCTGCTGCAAGAACATTTAATACGCCTCCACTGTTGACCGGCGCTTCTTCATACTTGTTGTTACGTGTCATAATAATCGCGTTTTTAGTTTGGGCAAAAATAGTAAAAATTTTTCTACTTCAACGTTTTTTACTAATTTTACACGAAAAAAAAATATTATGGAAGAGTCGGAAATCTTACTGAAATCGCTGACGATTGAGTTGAAATCGCTTAAATATCACGCTTTCCACGGTGTTTTGCCGCAGGAACGCAGGGTCGGAAATACTTTTACGGTTGATGTCGTTTTTTCGTACGACAGCGTTCAGCGTGCTGCGGCGAGCGACGATATCGGCGATGCTGTCAACTATGCCGACGTGTGCCGCGTTATCGGCGAGGTGATGGCGCGACCTGTAGCCCTGCTCGAACATCTTGCGGCGAATATCTTAATGGCATTACGGGATGGTTTTCCTGCAATGACATACATAAAACTGACCGTCGCCAAACTAAATCCGCCCGTTAGCGCCGAAATCGGGAGCGTATCGGCTTCCGTCGAGTGGAAATGCCAATAATCTGTAAAAAAAAGCGTCTTTTCGTATCGCTCACCTTATTTTGTATCATTACTTTTGCGGACAGATAAAATACATTTTTATAAAACAGACAACGCTGAACATCCGATACAGATGTCCAGTCATCAATGCAATCCCGCCGAAACGGGATAATACGAACCACGGAGGGGCTTACAATGACAGTGTCCCACTAAGGCGCTCGTTATTGGAGGTCTTCAAAGCTGCTTTTTGAAGACCTCCGCTTTTTTCCGTAAACGGCTATTTGACTGCTTCGCACAGGTCTGACCCGGCTTTGAATTTCACTATTTTGTGACGCGGGATTATGATCGACTGCTTGGTGCGCGGATTAATTCCTTGACGCTCAGCCTTTTCCACTACGGTGAACGTTCCAAACTTCAGAAGAGTAATCTTCCCTCCCCTTTCCAGTTCCTTTGCGGTAATAGCGATTACGGCTTCCATAGCCCGCTTCGCATCTGCTTTGCTTAAACCTGCCATATCAGCGATGGCAGCAATAAAATCTGTCTTGTTCATAGTTACATCGTTTTAGTAATTACTTACTTAGAAGCCCGTCTCGGCGGGGTCTTCCGTTTGACGTCATAAAAATACATCAATTTTTTTAAACAGACACTAAAAAAACAGAATAAAATTCAAAAAAATTACATTTTTCGGATAAAAAGAGCCTCTGTTCGGAAATTATAAGCTAATTTTGTCTGAAAAAGAAAAAACGAATGAGTAATTTTCGTACATCAGGATTTTTCGGCAGCCTGCCTCCGGTAACTAAAAATCTGATTATCATCAATTTTTTATGCTGGCTGGCGACGATGGCGCTGCCGCGTGTACATATAGATATGGTAAGTCTGTTCGGGCTGCATTTCCCGACCACGCAGCATTTCCATGTGTATCAGTTCTTTACGTATATGTTCATGCACGACCCGCACTCGATAGAGCACGTTCTTTTCAATATGTTTGCAGTATTTATGTTTGGGCGAACGCTCGAAAGTGTCTGGGGGTCAAAGCGTTTCCTGCTCTTTTACATCGTTACCGGTTTGGGCGCCGCAGTTACTCAGGAACTGACGTGGCTGTGGTCGGTACAGTCGCTGGCATCGTCAAACGGCATCAGTCTGGCTCAGCAATTAGCTTTCGACGGCAATATTCAGTTTCTTGTTACCATCGGTGCGTCGGGCGCCGTGTTTGGCATACTTTTAGCTTTCGGAATGATGTTTCCCAACGCCCCGCTGTACATAATGTTCATACCTATACCGGTGAAAGCCAAGTATTTCGTCGCCGGATACGGGCTGATTGAGCTTGTGATGGGCATAGCAAATTTCAGTTTCGACAACGTAGCGCATTTCGCTCACCTCGGTGGGATGATTTTCGGACTGATATTGATTTTATACTGGAAAAAAACGACATTCAAGAATAATGGAGGGAATTTTTAACAGGATACGGGATTTCTACCGACGGGGCAACGTACTGACTAAACTGCTGTTTGTCAACGTCGCGGTGTTTCTGCTCATTCGCCTGATTTATGTTGCGGCGATGCTGTTCAGAGCCGACGGTTTGGGCGAATTTACCGGCTATCTGCAATTTCCGTCCTTGCCTGCCGCCTTTATCCGTCAGCCATGGTCGCTGCTGACTTATATGTTCCTGCATACCGATTTCCTGCATATCCTGTTCAATATGCTGTGGCTGTACTGGTTCGGCAAGATTTTCCTCGAATTTTTCAGCGAGCGACATCTCGGCGGGATTTACGTAATGGGCGGCATTGCCGGCGCAGCGCTTTTTATGCTGTCATACAACGTTTTCCCCTATTTTCGCGACGCGGGAATGGTTGGAATGTTGATGGGCGCTTCGGCTTCGGTGATGGCAATAGTATTTGCTGCGGCATTCTATCGAAACGACTACGAGATAAATCTGCTGTTCATCGGACGTATCAAGCTGATATACTTAGCTTTATTCGTGATGCTGCTCGACCTGCTGTCGATCACGTCGGTCAATGCAGGCGGACATATAGCACATCTGGGCGGCGCCCTGTTCGGCATACTTTTTGCCGTCAGATACCGGAACGGACAAGACCTGACTGCCGCTGTCAACCGACTGATTGACAGGATAGTCAACCTGTTCAAACCCAAACCGCGAATGCGTGTAACATATCGCAGGACTGAAACCGATATGGAGTATAACGCCCGAAAAAAACAGGAGTCGGACGCCATTGACGCCATACTCGACAAACTGAAACGTTCGGGCTACGACAGCCTGTCGAACGACGAAAAGAAAACCCTATTTAACGCAGGAAAGCAATGAAAATCAAACGTATAAAACGCAGATTCAGGTTTGTGCATCGCATTATGATGATGCTCAATATGGTGGTGGCATTGCTGTTAATCATCGCTTCGTATTCGTATTTTATTTCACCTAATAAGAGCCTGATTTTCTCGTATCTCGGACTGCTTTTCCCGTTTTTTCTGCTCCTGAACTGCATTTTTCTGCTCTATTGGATGATTTTCGGTAAATGGTTGCGCTTTTTCATCGCCTTTTGCGCGTTGCTGATATGCTGGAAACCGATTTACAGCTATATACCGCTGAATTTTTTCGCATCGAAAGCGCCCGAAAACACGTTAAAAATCCTGAGTTACAATGTGATGGCTTTCGGATACCTTGACCATACGGCTGCAAAACCTAATCCCATACTGCAATACATAGCCGAGTCGGACGCCGACATCGTATGCCTGCAGGAATATTTGGCTGTAACGAGCCGAGGACTGACGCAGGAGAAAATTGCTAAAGCGCTCAGTATGTACCCCTATCATTACACCCTGCCGCTCGTCGATTTCCGTAACTACTCGGTCGGGCTTGGCATCTTCTCGAAATTCCCGATACGCAAATCGTGGAAAGTGCGCTACGACAGCGCGTTCAATGGCTCGACAGTGCACGAACTCGACGTCAACGGGCGCAAAGTTTACGTCATCAACAACCATTTGGAGTCGTTCAAATTGACGATGGGCGACAGGCAAAAATACACCGAATTTATTAATAATATAAGCGCCGACAACTTCGACGGACTGCTTGAAACAGTTCAGCACAAACTCGGTTCGGCATACCAAATCCGCGCAGAACAGGCTGAGATCGTTGCCGACGAGATTAAACAACTGCAAAACAGCTATCTCGTCATCTGTGGCGACTTTAATGACACCCCGATTTCGTACGCCTACAGGACAGTGCGCGGCACGCTCGGCGACGCTTACGAAGAGTCGGGAATTGGTCCGGGCGTTACGTTCAACCAGTCGGCTTTCCGTTTCCGTATCGACCATATCCTGCACTCAAGCAATATCAAAGCCTACGAAGCTGCGGTCGATAACGTCTCATATTCAGACCATTATCCCATTTATTGCCGACTGAAATTAGAATAAATCACATCAATCAAAAAAATCATACGAAAATCCCGATTCAGATCCCCTCAATCGTATCATTAATCTTCTCCACATTCAAACTTCGTGCCGCGGCGTCGAAAGTTGCGATTAAGCGAGAGCAATGCCAAACTTGTTTGAGCATTGCCGAGCGTGAGCAACTTCATTGAAAATAAAATCTCTTTGTAGGTGCCGCCGTGATGAT
>JAISTS010000104.1 GCA_031272455.1 Tannerella sp.
AGCAAACATAACGACGAAATAGCCTCGCGCCGCAAGACGATGGTCTCAACCGGCGACCGCTCAGCCAAAATACGCACCTACAACTATCCGCAGGGACGCATCACCGACCACCGCATCAACTACACGATATATAACCTCGCAGCCTTTATGGACGGCGACATCCGCGATTGCATTGACCACCTTATCGTTGCCGAAAACGCCGAGCGGCTGAAAGAGAGCGAGATATAAGAAAATATCAGCAAAATTTCCGATTTTTCTGCTAAAAATTTGTTTTGCGCCACGAAATATTCGCTATATTTGCACATCAATAAAAACAAAAACGACATGACAACACGTAGAGATTTTATCAGACAGGCAACGGTTTTGGGAGCTGGGCTTACCATAAATCCGTTTTTTATCAGAGCCGGGGCGCATTCTGTCGGCGCCAACGACAAAATTCGTATCGGACTCATCGGGTGCAACGGGCAAGGTTTTGAGAATCTGAAAGCCTTCCTCCGCAATCCCGAAGTTGAATGTATTGCCCTTGCAGACATTGACAAGTCGGTGCTCGACAAACGGGCGGCTGAAACGGCGACGCTGCAAAAGGGCGTAAAGGTGAAACACCTTGAAAAAGACTGGCGCAAAGTGATTGACAACAAGGACGTTGACCTTGTAATCGTTGGGACGCCCGACCATTGGCACTGCCTGCAAATGGTGGCTGCCTGCGAGGCGGGCAAAGACGTTTACTGCGAAAAACCGCTTGGCAACAGCATCGAGGAATGTAATATTATGGTACGCGCGGCAGAGAAATACAACCGCGTAGTGCAGGTCGGTCAATGGCAACGCAGCGACCCGCACTGGCAGGACGCCATGGCGTTTGTACACAGCGGCAAGCTGGGAAAAATCCGTACTGTGCGCGTATTCTCGTATCAGGGATGGTGCCCGTCGATACCGGTCAAACCCGACGAACCCGTTCCCGAAGGCGTGGACTATGATATGTGGCTCGGACCGGCAACAAAACGCCCGTTCAACCGCAACCGTTTCCACTTCACCTTCCGCTGGTTCTGGGATTATGCGGGCGGACTGATGACCGACTGGGGCGTTCACCTGCTCGACTATGCACTGTACGGGATGAACGTTACGGCTCCGAACTCCATTATGGCATCGGGCGGCAAATTCGGATACCCCGACGATGCCTGCGAAACGCCCGACCTGCTGCAAACAGTCTATACTTTCGACGATTTCACCGTGCTTTGGGATCACGCCATCGGCATCGACGACGGAGCTTACGGACGCAATCACGGACTGGGCTTTGTCGGCGAAAACGGCACTCTTGTCGTTGACCGCAGCGGATGGGAAGTGATACCCGAGCGCGTCAACAGAGTAGAACGTATGGAAGCTGTCCCGCTGAAAAAATCTTATGGCGAAGGCGGACTTAACCTACACGTCAAAAATCATCTGGAATGTATCAAGAAACGCGACCGCAACTGCCGCGCAAGCGTAGAAATCGGCGCACATATCGCCAAGTTCTCGCAGCTGGGCAATATAGCTTATCGAACGGGCAAAAAACTTGTATGGGACGGTAAATCGTTCAACGACAGCGAAGCAGACCGCTACCTGACGAAACAGTACCGCTCACCTTGGACTATGCCGCAAGTATGACGTTACGATGCTTGACGAGCGCGACTTGATTGCCGGGCTGAAAGAAGGTAACAAAGCCGCTTTCACCCTGCTGTTCAGGGCATATTATAAAGACCTTGTGATGTTCGCAGGGTCTTTTTGCCCTGGCGACAGGGCGCTGTGCGAAGATGTCGTGCAGTCTGTTTTCCTCAAACTGTGGGAAGACAGAAAACAAATCGTAATCGAAAGCTCGATGAAATCGTACCTTTTGAAAGCTGTGCGCAACAAATGCCTCGACGAATTGCGACATCAAGATATTGTACGCGAGCACGAGAACTATGCTATGCAGTCGCAACCGACGAACGAGATTGACACAGAGAACTATATCCTGTATTCCGACCTGCAAAAGCATTTACAAATCGCACTTGCCAAACTGCCCGACGACGCCCGTGAAGCATTCGAGATGAACCGTTTCAACGGTCTTAAATACCGCGAGATAGCAGAGAAACTGAATGTCTCGGAACGCACGGTCGATGTGCGTGTCGGGAAAGCTATCGCATTGCTTCGAAAATTTATGAAAGAGTTTTTATAATTATTAAAAAATGTTATTGTCAATGTGGAAACAGGCAAGTGAAACGTCTTAATAAGTAAAAGGAAAATGACCAAAGACGAACAGAAAGATAAATTAATTGAAGAGTTCCTGACCGCGCCTGTATTCGACTCCGATGAAATCGACCTTGCTAAAGCAGAAAGAGCCGTTTTAAGCCAAATCGGCAGCGAACATTCTGCCTTCCGCAGGGCGGTAATCCTGTTTCAGCGGACGGCGGCGATACTTATCATCCCGCTGCTCATTCTGACAGCCTATTTGGCTCTGAAAGACAATGATGCACCGGAGCCTGAACCCGAAGCGTGGCAGGAGCTAAGCGCACCCTACGGAACGCTCACTCAGGTCAACCTGCCCGACGGGACAAAAGTATGGCTCAACGGCGGCAGCTCGCTCAGACATCCCGTCCGTTTCCGTAAAGGAGAGCGGACAGTGTCGCTCGTCGGCGAGGGATTTTTTGAAGTAACGGCAGACAAATCAAACCCTTTCACCGTCGAAACAGCGCAGATGCGGCTCACAGCCACCGGCACAAAATTCAATATCGAAGCATGGCAAACGGACTCTGTAACGTCGATAACGATGATCGAAGGAAGGGTGAGCGCCAATTTCGACAATGCGGCGCCGATAGCAATGACCGCCGGACAGCGACTGTCCTTTAACCGGAACACGCGCAAAGGACGCCTCGCCGAGGTTGACCCCTATAAATGGTATGCTTGGAAAGACGGACTGATGGTGTTTCGCGACGACCCTCTGTCGTACGTTTTTAAACGGCTCGAACAGACATTCAACGTCAATATCAACGTCAAAAATCCCGAAATAGCTACCGACCTCTACCGCGCCACGTTTGAAGATGAGTCGCTCGACGAAATCCTGCGCCTGCTCGAACATACCGCGCCTATACGCTTCGTCTATCACGAACGCGAGAAAAACAGCGAAAACCTGTATCTGAAAAAACAAATCGATGTCTATCAGCGTATTAAGTAAATAATGGCAATTTTTATTGTGGAAAATACGGCGTGAAACGTCTTATTAGAAACATTATTTAATTAAATACCTGAAGCCTATGAAAAAAATTTCTTGCATCATGAGAATTATTATTCTTTTAATGATTATTGGCGTAACTCAAGCCATCGGGAACAATATGTATTCCCAGACTGCCTTGATAAACCTCCGCATGGACAATGCAAGCCTTGAGGAAGTTATCAACGGCATTGAAGAACAAAGCGAATTTCGATTTCTTTACAACAAGAAAATCGTAAATGTCGAAAGCAAAGTATCTATTCTGGCTGAAAACGAAAGTATTACAAACGTGTTGGACGACCTGTTCAGGAACGCCGACATCTCGTATGCCATCAGCGACCGCCAAATAGTACTGAACCGGAAAGGCGGCTTCTTAGCCTTCCGACCGGTAAGCGCCCAGACAAGACGCATCACCGGAACGGTCATCGACCATAACGGAGAGCCGATTATCGGGGCAAACATCCTCGAAAAAGGCACTACCAACGGAACAGTAACCGACCTCGAAGGGAAATTCTCGCTTGATGTCGGCGACAATGCAGTGCTGCAAATCTCGTATATCGGGTATATCTCGCAGGAAATCAGAGCCTTAACGGGGGGGGGGGGGTAAACCTCTCGAAATCAAGTTGTTAGAGGATACTCAGGCTTTGGAGGAGATAGTGGTAATCGGTTACGGCACCCAACGTAAGGGCGAAGTAGCCAGCGCTATCACCAGCGTCAAAGCAGAAAATTTCATAAAAGTTCCGTCGCCCGACGCTTCACAGATGATACGCGGACAGGTTGCCGGACTTGCTGTAATAGCTCCCGATGCCAACCCTTTGTCAACGTCTCAAATTATGCTGCGAGGCATAACTACGCTGAAGGCAAGCGCAAGTCCGCTGGTGCTTATTGACGGCATCCCTGGCGACCTGATGACTGTTTCGCCCGATGATATCGAACAGATAGACGTGCTTAAAGATGGCTCTGCCGCAGCTATTTACGGAACGCGCGGCACTAATGGCGTCATTATCATTACGACCAAGAACGCTAAAGGTGAAATGCCTACAACCGTAGATGTAAATGCGTATCTTTCTACTCAGAAAATTACACGAAAGTTGCCGTTTATGACTTACGAACAGTATATAGACAAAGTTCGTCAGGGCAAGCCGGGCGCAGTTGATAACGGCGGACACGTCGATTGGTTAGACGAAGTGCTCCAAACACCATTGACGCAAGTTTATAATATAAGTTTACGCGGTGGAAGCAAAACGACCAACTACACGGCGAGCTTCGATTATCGCTCATTACAGGGCATCATCAAGCGTTCGGACAATCAGATGATATATCCCCGCATTGAAATAACTCACAGAATGTTTGACGACAAGCTGAAAATCAACGCAAGCCTGAGCGGATACCAGCAACGCTATTTCGATGCTTCCGACGGAAGCGGCTATAATACAAACGTTTACAAAAACGCTATTATGTTCAATCCTACCGACCCCATCAAGGACGAAAATGGCAATTGGACAGAACGCTCAATCAACGACTACTATAATCCGCTCGCTCTTCTGTACGAAGTCGAAGGCGAAAACAAAGCAACCAATATGCGAATGTTTGCCGATGTGATATTTACGCCTATTACAGGATTGGATATAAAATGGCTCGTTTCGAGCAACACTTATAATCAGGTACGCGGATTTTATCAGACACAGAAACATGCTTCGACCGTAAAAGACGGACGAAACGGCTTTGCTTCGCGCGGAACGGTTTATTCGGCGGAAGAGTTATCCGAATTTACCGTCCAATATCATAAAACGGTGGCTCAAGACCATACGTTTACGGTACTTGGCGGATACAGCTGGCTGAAAAACAATTATCAGTTCTACTGGATGAATAATTTCAACTTCCCGTCCGACGACTATACATATAACAATATGGGTCAGGGTGCGGCTTTAAGTCAGGGTCGCGGAGGGCAAGGTTCAACACAAACCGAGAGCAAACTGATAGGATATTTCGGTCGCTTAAACTACAGCTATAAAGGCAAATATATGCTGGCGGCAAGTATCCGTTACGAAGGCTCATCGAAGTTCGGTGCCAATCATAAATGGGGCACTTTTCCGGCGGCTTCGGCAGCGTGGAATATCAAAGGCGAAGGTTTTATGGAAGACGTGAATTTGTTTAGTGCATTGAAACTGCGCGTCGGATTCGGTATAACCGGAACCGAGCCAAGCAGCCCGTATATGTCGCTCAACACCTTGAGCTTCGGAGATTATGCGTATTCTAACGGCTCATGGATAAAAACCATACGCCCGGCATCGAATCCAAACCCCGATTTGCGATGGGAAAAGAAAGAAGAAACAAATATCGGTTTGGATTTCGGATTTTTTGGCGACAGGCTGACCGGTAGCGTGGATTTCTACAACCGCGATACGAAAGACTTGCTGTGGGATTACACTGTCCCGTCTCCGCCGTATCTGTTTTCGAGCATGACTGCCAACGCAGGCTCAATGCGCAACAGAGGAGTGGAAATTACTGTACAGGCTATTCCCGTTCAGACAAAAGATTTCAGCTGGGTTACAAATGCCAATTTCTCGACTAATAAGAACACCTTGCTGTCGCTGTCGAACGACCAGTTTATTTCAAGCGGCTATTCCGACCAGGGCGGCACAGGTGAACCAATCCAGCAAAATACTCACCGCATTCAGGAAGGTCAACCTATCGGTAATTTCTATGGCTTCAAGACTATCGATGTTGACGATAACGGCTACTGGATTATCGAAGGTGAGGACGGAAATCCCAAACCAATTTCAGAACAGCAGCCAACCGACAAAAAAATCATCGGAAACGGTTTGCCTAAACGATATCTTAACTGGAACAACTCGGTTTCGTACAAGAATATTGACTTGGGCGTAACAATGCGTGGAGCTTTCGGATTTCAGATTTTGAATATGCCGGAACTGTTTTATGCCGTTCCTATGCAGTTGTCGAGAGGCAATCTGTTTCAGAAAGCATACGAACCCGTTTACGGAAAACGCCCGCTTGCTGATGATCAGGAATTGCAATACGTCAGCTATTTTATCGAGGACGGCGATTACTGGAAAATTGACAATGTAACGCTCGGTTATACTTTCCATCTTAACCACAAATGGATTCGCAGTTTCCGTTTCTACGGCACAATTTCCAATCTTGCCGTGATTACGGGATACAGCGGTATTGACCCTGAAGTGCCCATATCGGGACTGGCACCCGGTAACGATGACAAATGGCGCTATCCTGCAGCCCGTACATTTACTCTTGGTGCATCATTTAAATTCTAAATCAAACAGATATGAAAACGTATATTAAGATTTCAATATTTTCACTGTTGCTGGCAATAACATTAAGCTGCAGCAACGACCTGACAGAAAAAGTCTTTTCGTCCGTAACGGAACAGAGTTATCAATACTCGTCAAAAGATTTTTATCCTGTTGTAACAAGCGTCTATCCGCCGTTAAGAAATTTATGCAGTCACTCGGGATATTTTGGCTCTCAGGAAACGACTACCGACGCTATCGTAATGCCACCCAATGCTTCAGGATGGGACGACGGCGGTATCTATCGGCGTATGCATTACCAGACATGGAATTCGGAACAGGTACACGTCAGTTCAATTTGGGACTGGTTTTATCGTGGCGTGCTCATTGCCAATAACGTAATTGACCAGATAGAAAACGACATCGTACCGGCGCCATCGTCTTCCGACAAAGAAGCCGGACTGGCTGAAGTCAGAGCTATGCGGGCATATTATTACTGGATGATATGCGACAACTTTGGCGACGCACCTCTTGTAACTGCCAACACAAGCGATCTTCCCGAAAAAGCGCCACGACAGGATATTTACAATTTCATTGTCTCGGAGTTGAACGAAGTCATTCCCAAATTGAGCGAAACTCAGGGTGGAGATATGTACGGACGTATGAACAAATGGGCGGGAAAAGCCTTGCTTGCAAACGTTTATCTGAACGCCGCCGTTTATACCGGTCAAGCTCGCTGGAACGAGTGCATCGCGCAGTGCGACGACATTATCAACAGCGGGAAATGCGCTTTATCGCCCAATTACAAAGATCCGTTCAGGGCTTCGGGAGTTGAAGATTCTAAAGAAGTACTGTTCACTGTGCCTTTCGACAAAAACCTTGCTGGGGGCAACAGTATTCACATGTTTTCGTGGCATGGAGAGCTGAAAAAGAAATTTGAAACCGAAGCGACACCGTGGGGCAGCGGCTGCGCAATGGGAATAGGTCAGTTTATTGACACTTACGAAGAAGGCGATAGCCGTCTTGACGACAGCTGGCTGCACGGACAGCAGTATGCTGCCGACGGAACACCATTAGTTGGCACTTATGACCAAAAAGGCGAACCGCTCATCTTCACAAAAGACCTTCCCAGCGCCAATTTCACGAAGGAGGCAGAGGGTTATCGTATGAACAAATATGAAGTTGAACCCGGAAGCACGGACGGCTCCACAACCGATATTCCGCTGTTCAGATATTCGCAAGTGCTTATGATGAAAGCCGAATGTCTTCTGCGACTTGGACAGTCGGGAGCCGGCGCGCTTGTTACGCAAGTACGCCAGCGTGCATTCAAAGACAACCCATCGAAAGCAACAGTAACGGACGACCAACTGAAAGGCAATTCGTCATACAAGTACGGATACATTGAAAATTATGTGATTACAGACGCCGGCGATCAATCTCCGATACAATTCGGCAGGATGTATGACGAGCTTGGATGGGAGTTTGCATGGGAAATGTACCGGCGACGCGATGCTATCCGTTTTGGCGTTTTCACGACGAAAAGTTGGCTGTCGCACAAGCCACAGGGCGAATATCGTTCGGTTTTCCCGATACCCGAACGTGTGATAACATCTAATCCGAATCTTATCCAAAATCCGAATTATTCTTCCGTAAACTAAATTTCAATGGGGCGAGGCTTTGCTTCGTCCCATTTTATTACTACATTTGCAACCAACATTTCAAACCTAATTTTTAAAAGATATGAAGCATTACATCTTATTAATAGTATTCTGTGCGGCGCTGTTTAGCTGTAACGAAACAAAAACATCTGACAGTCAGCCACTCAAACTCATCGAACCCGTTGATTTTTCGCACGTGAAAATCACTGACAACTTCTGGGCGCCACGCCTTAGAAGCCATGCCACTACAACGCTGGCGGTCTGCATCGACCAGATTGAAAATCAGACCGGTCGCATCCGTAACTTCGAGAATGCAGCTAAGGGCGAGGGCAAACATTCGGGTATCTTCTTCGACGACAGCGATGTCTATAAGGCGCTCGAAGGCATCGC
>JAISTS010000126.1 GCA_031272455.1 Tannerella sp.
ATTGTCGGGATGCTGCCTCTTGTCGGCGACGACCTTTTTGGCGCGGGTGCGGTAACGATTATGGGCGGGCTCCTGTTCGGCACACTGATAACACTGCTGATTGTGCCGGTGCTTTATGCCACATTCTTCAGGATAAATGCAAAAAAATAAGGCATCTGTATTTGAGCAACTTGGCTAATGTGCTTCAAACCAGTTAGCGCCGAAGCCGCAGTCGGCGACGAGCGGGACGAGCAGTTCGACGGCGTTTTCCATCTCGTCGAGGACGATGCTACGGAGGCTGTCGAGTTCGTCGCGCGGAACGCTGAAATTCAGTTCGTCGTGCACCTGCAAGGTCATACGGCTTCGCAGTCGCTCGGCGGCAATACGTCGGTCAATTCGCACCATAGCAACCTTGATAATGTCGGCGGCGCTGCCCTGAATGGGGGCGTTGATGGCGTTACGCTCGGCATAACCGCGCACAATGGCATTCGACGAAGTGATGTCGGGCAGGTAGCGTTTGCGGTGGAAAATCGTTTCGACATAGCCTTTCTCGCGCGCCGAGCGAACGCTGCTTTCCATATATTCGCGCACCTGAGGATAGGTCGCAAAGTAGCCTTCGATCAGTGTACGCGCTTCGGAACGCGGGATGTTGAGGCGGTCGGCAAGTCCGAAAGCCGAAATACCGTAGATGATGCCGAAATTCGCAGTTTTGGCATTGCGTCGCATATCACGGGTAACATTGTCGATCGGCGTGTTGTAGATTTTCGATGCTGTAGCGGCGTGGATATCTGCCCCACTGCGAAAAGCCTCGATCATGTGCTCGTCGCCACTCAAATGCGCCATAATACGCAGCTCGATTTGCGAATAGTCGGCAGAGAAGAACACACTGTCGTCGTCGTCGGGAATGAACGCCTTACGGATTTCGCGCCCTATCTCGTCGCGAATGGGTATATTCTGCAGATTGGGATTGGTCGAGCTCAAGCGTCCGGTCGAGGTAACTGTCTGATTAAATGATGTATGTATCTTGCCCGTTTCCGGATAAATCAGCTCCGGCAGCGCATCGACGTAGGTTGACAGCAGCTTTTTCACGCCGCGATATTCGAGAAGTTTGCCGACTATCGGATGGCGGTTGCGCAGTTTTTCGAGCACATCTTCGTTAGTACTGAAAAAGCCCGTTTTGGTTTTTTTGGCGTTCGCTTCGATTTTGAGGTGATTGAAGAGGATATCGCCGACCTGACGCGACGAATTGATATTGAACCTGACGCCTGCAAGGTCATAAATATCCGTTTCGAGTTCCGTTGCCGTTTTGGTCAGTTCCTCAGAGCTTTGACGCAGCGCCTCGCGGTCGATTTTCACACCCGTTTCTTCCATAGAGGCAAGAACGTGTACGAGCGGCATCTCGATGTCGGTAAACAGCCTGTCGGCGCCTTCTTCCTTCAGTTTCGGAGCGAAAACATCGCGCAGACGAAGCGTTATATCGGCATCTTCGGCAGCATATTCGCATATTTGGTCAAACGGAACAGTCCGCATCGAAAGCTGGTTTTTCCCTTTCGGACCTATCAGCGTCTCGATAGACACAGGGCGATATTTGAGGTAAGTCTCGGCGAGATAATCCATCCCGTGCCGCAGTTCGGGATTGAGCAGATAGTGCGCAATCATCGTATCGAACAGCGCTCCGGCAACGCATATCCCGTATTTGCGCAAAACAAGCATATCGAATTTGATGTTCTGTCCAATTTTCAGTGAATCAGCGTTTTGCAGCGCTCGTCTGAACGGCTCAAGCACCTCCGCGGCGTCATGCATATCGTCGGGCACGGGGACATACCAGGCTTCGCCCGCTTTGACGGCAAACGAGATACCTACGAGATGCGCGGTGAGCGGGTCAAGCCCGTCGGTCTCGGTGTCGAAAGCAAACTCAAGGCTCGACGCCAACATTTCGCCAAGGCGTTCGCGGGCTTTGCGAGTATCCGTAAGTATGTAATTATGAGGCGTATTACTTACATCAGAAAAGACGGGAAACAGCGATTCTTCGCGGGGCGGAGTTGTGTCGGCAAGGTCGTCGTCGCCGAACAGCGAGAGTTGATTATCGGACTTGACGGGCGTATCCTCGTTTTTCAGGCGGGTGATGAATGTGCGAAATTCGAGTTCGTTATAGACGTTGATAAGTCGCTGTTTGTCAGGCTCTCGACGTATGCACTGCTGCTCATCGAAGCGAATGGGGGCATCGGTAACTATCGTGGCAAGGAAGCGCGAAAACAGTATTTTCTCGACGTTGGTTTCGATTTTTTCTTTCAGCACACCCTTCAACTGCGAGGTATCGGCAAGCAGAGCGTCGATAGATTTGTATTCGGAAAGCAGTTTGAGCGCCGTTTTTTCGCCTACGCCCGGACAGCCCGGAATATTATCGGACGAGTCGCCCATAAGTCCAAGCAAATCAACCACTTGCCCGACGCTTTCAAGTCCATATTTATTCAGCACTTCATTCACGCCGAGCATTTCGTAATCGCCGCCGTGTTTCGGGCGAAACTGGAAGATATGTTCCGAGACTAACTGTCCGTAGTCCTTGTCGGGCGTTACCATATAGACCGTAAATCCATCTTTTTCAGCCTGTTTAGCTATTGTACCGATGACATCGTCAGCTTCGTAACGCGGCACTTCGAGTATCGGTATGCGGTATGCAGCAACGATTTCGCGGATGAAGGGCACTGAGCGGCGTATATCTTCGGGCGTTTCTTCGCGATGCGCCTTGTACTGCTCGAAAGCCTCGTGGCGAAACGTCGGTCCCGACGGGTCGAAACCGACAGCTATATGTGTGGGGTTAAGGCGTTTGAGCACATCTTCGAGCGAATTGACAAAACCGAAAATCGCCGAGGTATTCATACCCTTGGAATTGATGCGCGGGTTCTGAATAAAAGCATAATACGCGCGGTAAATCAATGCGTAAGCGTCGATAAGTAATAGTTTCATATCATTTATTTATCCTGCAAATATACGGGATAATTTCGGAATAACTGACCGAAAGGCAAAAATTAAGAATTGTTATTTAACACTCGCCGCCTGCTGTGTTCAAAAAAATATTTTTATCTTTGTTCGTGTATTTAATAAAGTCTTAAACTGACAATGTGTTTTTATGAAAATTTACGGATATTTACTTGGCTTGCTGTGTGTTAACATCCATATCAGCGCTCAGCAGGTTTATACGCTCGAACAATGCCGTCAAATGGCTCTTGGCAACAATAAATCCGCCGCCATCGCCGCTGCGAAGGAACAAAAAACCGGCTACGACGCGAAAGCTTATTATGCCAATTTCTTCCCGAAAATCACGGCATCGGGAATGTATCTCTACACCAACTCCGGAACGAATTATACGCTGAAAGGCAACTACTTACCGACGTTCACTCCCGACCTGTCAACCGGACAACTGCAACCCAACCTGCTGACTATGCCCGACGGTACGCCGATAACAGGCGCCGACGGGTCGCCCGTCTTCCGCGAATATGCCTATTTCCCCGATATGTCGCTCGACGTCAAGATGAACGGCACATATTTCGCAGGCATCCGCGCCGAACAGCCGCTGTATGCAGGCGGGAAAATCGCGTCGGCATACCGTATGTCGCGCATCGGACAGGATATTGCGAAGCTGAACACTGCGCTGACGCGCAACGAAATCATCGTCGAGACAGACGAAGCCTACTGGCAACACGTCAAAGCCTTGGAGTCGCAGAAAGCGGCGCAGGCGTTCAGCGCGGTCGTCAACGAGCTGCTGCGCAACGTCGAAAACGCCGTGTCAGCCGGAATGAAGACACGCAACGACGCCCTGAAAGTGCAGGTGCAGGTCAACCGTGCGGAGCTGCAACTGCAACAAGCCGCCAACGCTATCAGGCTGTCGCGTATGAACCTGTGCCGCGTCATCGGGCTGCCCGTAACGGCGGAAATTGCCGTCGAGACCTTGGACAACGGCACAAATAGCATTTCTCAGCCCCTAGCGCCTGATTTAATCTATTCATCGCGACCCGAATATGCCATCCTCGAAAAGCAAATAGAGCTGAAAAACCAGCAGGTGAAACTCGTGCGTAGCGATTTCCTGCCCAACGTCGGACTGATGGCAAACTACGGCTATATGCGGGGACCGGAACTTAATGGCTCGCCGCTTGTTGACCGCGCCTCGTTCGCCGCCCTGCTGACGGTCAGCATCCCCGTTTTCCACTGGGGAGAGGGCTGGAACAGGATACGCGCCGCCAAAGCCGAAAAGCAAATAATGCAACTGCAACGCGACGACCTGAACGAGAAAATGACGCTCGAACTGCAACAGGCGCTCGACCGATGCGCCGAATCCGCCGCCGAAGTGCGCCTCACCGCCCGCGCCCTCGAACAGGCGGAAGAGAACCTGCGCGCCAGCCGCGACCACTACGAAGCAGGAATGGAGACTCTCGCCGACTATCTCGAAGCCCAGACGCTGTGGCAACAAGCGTGGTTAGACAATATCAACGCCATAATCAAACAGCGGCTCAACGACACTTACCGACAACGGGCGGCGGGCGAATTGTAGAAAAAATTTACGCCGACAGCCTGTTTTTCCCGAAAATTATGCTTACCTTTGCGCGTAATCAAAAACCTAATAACATAATTAATTATTGTATCTATGAAACGTAACGTAACATTATGCTCTTTGCAGTGGGGAGACCTCCCGCTCGACACCGTATGCCGCAAAGCCAAATCTTTCGGCTACGATGGTATTGAACTCGGCGTGCCCGCGCATGTGGACACCAACGAAACCAATCCGGAATACTATCGGAATATCAAAGCCGTGCTTGAAAAACACGACCTCAAACTGTTTTCCATCTCGACCCATCTTATCGGACAGGCGGTGTGCGACAATATCGACGCTCGCCACAAAAGCATCCTGCCCGACTATGTCTGGGGCGACGGCGAGCCGGAAGGCGTACGCCAGCGTGCCGCCAAAGCGATCATCGACGCTGCTCATGCCGCTAAAGCTCTCGGCATCGACACTGTTAACGGCTTCACCGGCAGCTCGATATGGCATTTGCTCTACTCGTTCCCGCCCGTATCCGAACAGGCGATTGCGGATGGATATGCCGATTTCGGACGCCGTTTCAAACCTATCCTCGACGAATACAGCCGCCTCGGTATCCGCTATGCGCTCGAAGTGCATCCTACGGAGATAGCTTTCGACACCTTCTCCGCCCGCCGCGCTCTCGAAGCCGTTGAATATCATCCCGCTTTCGGATTCAACTACGACCCCAGCCATCTCGGATATCAGGGCGTTGACTATGTGGGATTTATCTATGAATTTGCTGACAGGATTTTCCACGTACACATGAAAGATGTGCACTGGAGCGACACTCCGTGCAAAGTAGGCGTTTTCGGCGGACACGTAAGCTTTGGCGACCCGCGCCGCTTCTGGAATTTCCGCAGCATCGGACGCGGACGTATCCGTTTTGAAGAAATTATACGCGCCCTCAACTCGATAGGCTATCGCGGACCGCTATCTGTCGAATGGGAAGACAGCGCAATGGACCGCGAACAGGGCGCCGCCGAATCGTGCCGTCTTGTCAAGGAATATGATTTTGAGCCGTCAGCCATAGCTTTCGACGCAAATTTCGGTAAATAACAACATTCAGCACGTCATTTACGTCCGAAGTCGGCTGGAATTTCGCCCCAAGCGGCTGTGTCCCACTTGATTATCGGCGCGGGGCTGTCGTTTTCGGCAAGCCATTTTTCGGCGCGGGCTATCAGCTCAAACACTTTCGCGTTCACCGCCTTGCGTTCGAGCTTAGTACGGCATTTCTTCAGCTGCACCCATTTTATGGCATTTCGGCTGTCGGAATATATTGGAAGACAGATATTTTCGCGTTTCATATAAGCCAGCCCGTGCACAAGGGCAAGAAACTCGCCGACATTGTTGGTCCCCTCTTTCAGTGGACCGACACGGAACCACTCGCTGCCCGTCGCAACGTGCACCCCGCGGTATTCCATATCTCCGGGGTTGCCGCTGCACGCCGCGTCAACAGCCAGACTGTCAGCGATATACGCCACACCGGAACGAATCGTCGGCACATCAGTTGTTTGCCATTGCTTATAGTCGGCATAACCTGCTCCAAACGCTTCGAGCGCCTCGTCGTGCGTGGCGAACGACTTGTATTTTGCGCCTTTGCAGCCAGCAACCTGCAGCCGACATTCGTCCCACGACCCATAGACGCCCGGATTGACGCCCGACCAGACTACGTAAAATTTCTTTTTGCCACCTGCCATATCAGTCAAATTTTTCTCGATTTCATCGCCGACAAAGGTACTTATTTTTTTCAATATTGCATTTTTTGAGGCTTAGAATGTTAAATGTCCTTAAAAAATTATATTTTTCTTACGAATAAATATTACCTTTGCGCACCAAAACTACTACGAATGGATAAAATTAGCTATGCGCTTGGACTGAGCATCGGAAACAATTTCATGAATGCCGGTATCAAGAATTTGAATACCAACGATTTTCTCAAAGGCGTAACCGATGTGTTTGCCGAGAAAGACGCTGAGATAGGATACGATGAAGCCAAAGAGATAATCAATAAGTATTTCTCTGAGTTACAGGCGCAAAAGTCAGAATTGAACAAGCAGGCAGGCGAAGAATTTCTGCGTATCAACCGCGAAAAAAACGGCGTTACAGAGCTGCCGAGCGGTCTGCAATACGAGATTCTGAAGCAAGGCAAGGGTCCGAAACCGAAAGCTACGGACAAGGTTAAATGCCACTACCACGGCACGTTAATCAACGGTGTGGTGTTCGACAGCTCTGTGCAACGGGGCACTCCAGCCGTGTTCGGCGTTTCGCAGGTCATTCAGGGCTGGGTCGAGGCGTTGCAGCTGATGCCCGTCGGCTCGAAATGGCGACTGTATATCCCTTCGGAGCTGGCATACGGTTCGAGAGGCGCAGGCGATGCAATCGAGCCTGACAGTGCGCTGATTTTCGATGTAGAATTACTGGATATAGTTTAAAATCAAATAATTAATTAAAAACGTACGTAATGAAAAAGATTAGTTTTTTAATAACCGGAGCTGCAGCGGCATTTCTTGTAGCTGTTTCATGTAATCAGGGTGTCCCCACAAGTGTTAAATTGACTAAAGGTGTTGACAGCGTAAGCTATGCCATCGGC
The DNA here is from genome assembly GCA_031272455.1 of Tannerella sp. Taxonomy (GTDB): domain Bacteria; phylum Bacteroidota; class Bacteroidia; order Bacteroidales; family Tannerellaceae; genus Tannerella. The sequence goes on from JAISTS010000126.1 coordinate 7,146, forward strand.
GTGAATTTCGGCGCTGGACTGAAAGGACAACTCGCAACTCTTCCCGGCGATCCGGCAAATATCGACGCTTTGATAGCCGGCTTCGTAACTGCTCTCAGAGGTGATACTCTGAAGATTGATGCTGCTAATGCCCCGCAGATCATCAACCAATACCTTATGGATGCTCAAGCAAAAGAAGGCGAAAAGAACAAAGCCGAAGGCGACGCTTTCCTTGCTTCCAATAGGACGAAAGATGGCGTGATAACCCTCGAAAACGGTCTGCAATACAAGGTGTTGACCGAAGGAACGGGCGAAAAACCGACCGAAGCAGATCAGGTAAAAGTGCATTATACCGGCAGACTGCTCGACGGCACGGTGTTCGACAGCTCGGTTGAACGCGGCGAACCGACAACATTCGGCTTGACGCAGGTCATCCGTGGATGGACCGAAATACTGAAAATTATGCCCGTCGGTTCGAAATATCAGGTCTGGATACCGTCTGAGCTTGCTTATGGATCGCAGGGTGCAGGACAGGACATTAAGTCTAACAGCGTGCTCGAATTTGAAATCGAACTGCTCGAAATAATCAAAGGCACGTCGAAATAATGAAACGTAACACTTTATATCTTGCGGTTGTTGCCATATTCGTTTGCGCAACATCCTGTAATACAAGCAAAAAAGTTGCTTTTGAAGCTGCTGCCGCGCCACAGAAATATTATCTGGCATCGGCAAGCGACTCGGCAAGTTACGCCATCGGTCTCACCTACGGCTCCGGTCTGAAAGAAAATATGAAATCTTTCCCCGGCGGACAATACAGCCTCGACGCTCTCGCTGAAGGTTTCCTGCGGTCGATAACCGACGACACTGCCGCCTTTGTGATGCAACCCGAAACGGCTCAAGGCTTTATCCAGACGTATGTTCAGGAAGTGATGGTCAAAGACGCCGAAGCCGAAAAAGCTAAAGGCGAAGCCTTTCTTGAAGCCAACAAACAAAAGGATGGCGTCGTAACGACGGAAAGCGGACTGCAATTCAAGGTCTTAACTCAAGGCGACGGCGCACTGCCGATGCCCGAAGACAAGGTCAGGGTGCATTATACCGGCAGACTGCTCGACGGGACGGTGTTCGACAGCTCGGTCGAGCGCGGCGAACCGGCGGAGTTTACGCTCAATCAGGTCATTCACGGCTGGACAGAAATACTGCAACGTATGCCTGTCGGCTCGAAATATCAGGTCTGGATACCCTCTGAGCTTGGCTATGGCACTCAGGGCAACGGACCGATTAAGCCAAACAGCGTACTCGAATTTGAAATTGAGCTGCTCGACATAGTTGAATAGACAAAAAAACACTTGAATAAGGTCGGTAATCATTATAAAAAATAATAGTTACCGACTTTTTTTTATTCAAAATGTCGATTGTTTTAAAAAAAGTATGTACTTTTGTCGATGTTTTCATTTATCCTAATAACAAATGGAGAAAATTGATAGAATAGACAAGTTAGACAGGCAAATCCTGAGTATTATTTCCAAGAATGCCCGTATGCCGTTCAAAGATGTGGCGGCGCTGTGCGGAGTGTCGCGCGCGGCAATTCACCAGCGTGTCCAGCGCCTGATGGAGCTTGATGTTATCCTCGGTTCGGGATATCATATCAACCCCAAGATATTAGGCTATCAGACATGCACTTACATTGGCGTCAAGCTTGAGCGCAGCGCGATGTACGAAAGCGTCGTACCGGAATTGGAGAAGATTCCCGAAATCGTGGAAATTAACTTCACGACAGGACCATACACAATGCTGATGAAGCTGTATGCACGTAATAATGAGCATCTTATGGAGCTGCTGAACGGGCGTATCCAGCAGGTGCCGGGCGTAACCGAGACAGAAACGCTTATCTCGCTCCGCGAAAGTCTGAAAAGGGAAATCCCGTTTACGCTGTAATACAACTCGCAGATTAACAGACTTGTACGAACGGAATATTTAACAGACGGGCGATTTTCCCGATTTTCCCTGCTATATGTCCCGAACCGATAGCGCAATGATGCGAGGGTCCGGCTTTGCTCCATTCCTCAATAAACGTACGCGCCCCGCAAGCAAAACGATAGCGGCTGTTAGTGTTACCTATCTGCAAGGTCGGTCCGGGCACAGACTGCCCCTCGGCGACGAGCAGAAAAATACCGTCTTTGCCTTCGCAGACCGACAACAACGTAACATCGCCGTGGCGAACACTCATCTGGATCGACAATCCCTTGCCCGGTTTGCCGTGATACACAGGCAGCGGCACCAGTTTGACCCGTCCTTCGGCAATGGCGAAATGCGCCGGTCCGTCGTGTCCGAGCAATACCGCATCATCGTCTAAATCCATAGCATAAAATTCTGAAAATGAGCCGCCTGCACCAAGCAGCGACATCAGTTTCATCGCCTGAACATTCTTCACCTCGCACTCGCCTGCAACAGGGATGCCGTTACCCGTCAGCAGAGTGTTGCCTGCAATCACCGAAGTAACGATATTTTCGTAGTCGTTGCCGGCGTAACCTTCATAATAATAAGACATTGAACCGAGTTCACGGCTGGCGACGAGCTTGTCGAGAGCAACAGCAGTCAGCGCTGCACGCTCGAGTTCAGCCTGCTCACATTCGGGCGCGACGTCGAAACGTGCCTCAAACTCCTGCAGTTTTGCCTGTAACTCGCTGTCGTTCACTGCATCGCGCAGAGCTTTCAGTTCGCACATTTCTAACAGCTCGATATGTGTTCCGAAGGTAACGGACTGCAAGGTCGTGTCGCTGTAAACGTCGAGCATACCGCAATAATAATGTCCGAGTATGCCCAAACGGTTGTTTCTCATTCCTTTAACTGCACGTGTAGCATCGAGCCATCCGCCGATTTCGTCGCTGACATACTGTTCATTCAGATATCCGGTGATAATGTCGTAGCGAATGTCTGCTCGGTTAAAAACGCAGGCAAATTCGGGTGTCGAGCAAGCCTGGCAATGCGCCAGCCATTCGCCGGTCATCTTGCCGCGGTCGCCCATAGAATTGATCTTGTCGTAGTCGATAGCCGCAACAGGCTGAATATTAAGCAGAATGATGTGTTTTTTCAGCCGCTGTGCAAGCGGCAGTACGGTTGACGAAAGCGCATAAGTGGATATAAAGATAAAAGCCACTTCAACATCCTCTTTATTAAGTATTTGAGCAGCAGCAACAGCTTTAGCCGGATTGTCAACCATACCGGCATCAACGACTTCGGCGCCAAGCGCTTCCATCGACTTCGCAATCTGTTTTCTGTAGCCTGTCAGACGTTCCAAAAGTCCGTCAAATTGCCCCCAATAAGTGTCTAATCCCACTCCGAGCAGTCCGACTTTTATTGTTTCGTTTTTCATTTTTATACTGATTATCTGTTACTTACTTTTTCCTGTTCTGGTTTCGCCCGTTGTTGAGGCGCGATGCTGTATTATCCGCGAATATGGCGGCACGCTGTTTGTCAGCCACACGTTGCCGCCGATAACCGAGTCGTGTCCGATAGTGATACGCCCAAGTACGGTCGAGTTGGAGTAAATCACTACGTTATCTTCGATTATCGGATGCCGCGGCACGTTGAGCGGATTGCCTCGTTCGTCGTAAGTGAAGCTGCGAGCGCCAAGCGTAACGCCCTGATACAAATGCACATGGCTGCCAATGATGCAGGTCTCGCCGATAACGACTCCGGTGCCGTGGTCTATACTGAAATACTCGCCTATTTGCGCCGCAGGATGTATGTCGATGCCATAAGTGGAATGTGCCAACTCGGTGATAATCCGCGGAATAACCGGAATACCGAGCAGCAACAACTCGTGCGCAACGCGATAGTGCGTCATCGCCTGAATACAGGGGTAGCAGAGGATGACTTCGCCATAGCTGCGGGCTGCGGGGTCGTTGTTGCACATCGCATAGACGTCGGTATAGAGCAGTCGCTGCACTTCGGGAAGTTTTTCGAGAGCCGCAGTCGCAAGCTTCGCAGCGTCGTTTTCGGTTCTGTCGCCTGCCTGTTCGGCAAAAAAACTTAGCGCATCGGCAATCTGCTCGGTCAGGACAATTTCCAATTCTTCGAGCAAAACGCCCACTTCCAAGCGTTTTTCGTTATAGTATTCAGGGAAAATTATCCTTCTGAAAAGCTCGATAATTTGCTTAAGACGCGCCGGATTCGGGGGGATATTTCCCTCATTCGCAGACTTATAGTTCAGATAGTCGGAAATTCCGCTCAGACGCCTTTCGATATCAATATATGTTTTTTCGATTTGATGCATAAAATTTAATTGACTGCAAAAGTACGGAATTATTGCCGGAAAACAGCGCGTTTCTACTTATTTCTGGGGTGATGCTCGATAATTTCACGTCGCAGGCGGCGCATATCAATATGGGTATAAATCTCGGTCGTAGTGATTTTTTCGTGTCCGAGCATAGCCTGAATAGCCCTGAGGTTGGCGCCGCCGTCGAGCAGATGTGTCGCAAACGAATGGCGGAAAGTGTGAGGACTGATGGTTTTCGTGATTCCTGCTTTCTCGGCGTGCTTTTTGATTATCTGAAATACCCTAACGCGCGTCAATGCCCGCCCCCTGTTATTCAGGAAAATATGCTGACTGTACGCCTTGTCGGGTTCGACTTTTTTCTTCTCTTTCAGATAGTTACGTATCTCTTTCAAAGCGCGATCCGATATCGGGACGAAGCGCTGTTTCGAGCCTTTACCCGTAACTTTGATGTATTTTTCCTTGAAATGGATATCCGAAATTTTGAGATTTACAAGCTCGGAGACACGCAAACCACAACTGTAGAGCGTCTCAAGTATCGTATGGTCGCGCCGTTCGAGCTGCACCGACAAGTCAAAAGTCGAAAGAATAGCATCTATCTCATTGACACTCAACACATCAGGCAACTTCATCCCGATTCTTGGGGCTTCGAGCAGTTCGGTCGGATCGGCGGCTATACATTTGTTAATGAGCAGAAAACGGTAAAACGACTTGACGCCGGAAACGACCCGCGCAACCGAACGGGCAGTAATCCCGCTGTCGAACAGCTGCGCGACGAACTGCTGCAAATCGTTGTACGTCGCTTTGCACGGCGAGATTTTTTCCTTTTCAAAAAAAAGAAACATTTTGTCTAAATCTCTCTGATATGCATCTATAGTGCTGAGAGACAGCCCTTTCTCGAAACTGAGATAGGTTCGATATTTTCCCTGAAATTCGTTTTCTCGCAAATCCATCTTTCGTACAGCGTTACAATCTCAAAAAAATGCGCTACTTTTGTGCATACTTTCATAACGACAGTTTTTGGAAGCAAAGGTAGTAATTAAAAACGACAGACAGGAATGAAGAAAATTCAAATTATCAATGGTCCTAACCTGAATTTGTTGGGCAAACGCGAGCCGACGGTTTATGGCAATCGCTCGTTCGACGATTATTTGGCGACGCTAAAAAAATCATATCCGCAGTGTGAACTGTCTTATTTTCAGAGTAATATCGAAGGTGCACTGATAGATAAAATCCAGGAAACGGGTTTTTCGGCTGACGGAATAATCCTGAATGCAGGCGGCTATACTCACACTTCGGTTGCGCTTCACGATGCGATAAAATCCGTTACAACGCCGGTAGTTGAGGTACATATATCTAATGTACACGCGCGCGAGGCGTTCCGCCACCATTCGCTGATTTCGGCTGCCTGCAAGGGCGTCATCGCAGGCTTCGGGATGGAATCGTACCGCTTGGCGCTGGAATCTTTTCTTTAAATACTGCGATGTCGGACGAATTGGAGACATATATTCTCGGACATATCGACGAAGAAAGCGCGTTGCTGGCTTCGATGAATCGTGATGCGCACGTCAATCTGTTGAGACCGAGGATGATAGCCGGACATCTGCAAGGACGTTTACTGAAGATGCTCTGCCGGATGGTGTGCCCTTCGCGTGTGCTCGAAATCGGCACATTCACCTCGTATTCAACGCTTTGCATAGCAGAAGGCTTGGCGGATGATGCCATTATCCATTCGGTGGAAATTAACGACGAGATGCAGCCGTTTGTCAACAAATATCTTGAGCAATCGCCTGATAAAGAGAAAATTCGTATTCACTGGGGCGATGTAGCTGAAGTGCTGCCAAGCCTGAATGAAACCTTCGATATGGTGTATATCGACGGCGACAAACGCGATTATTGCGCTTATTATGAGCTTGTTTTCCCGTATGTTCGCGATGGAGGTTTCATTCTTGCCGACAATACGCTGTGGTCGGGCAAAATTCTCGACGGAGAAATCCCGTCCGCCGATCGCCATACTCAAGGCATACTCGATTTTAATGAGCTGATAAAGAATGATATACGCACAGAAAAAGTAATCCTGCCGTTGCGCGACGGCTTGACGGTGATTTACAAAAAAAATGAATAACTAAATTATTAATTTATAATATTTTAAAGATATGGAAAGTACAAGACTAAACAAAATAGGACGCTTGTTGCAAAAGGAGTTGAGCGACCTTTTCCTGCTGCAAACCAAAGCATTACACGGCACTCTCGTTTCAGTTACCGCTGTACGTGTCAGCCCCGACCTGAGCCTCGCAAAGGCTTATCTCAGCATTTTCCCGTCAGAAAAAGCGGTTGAAATGCTGGCAACCATCGAATCGAACAAGCGCACGCTGCGTTACGACCTCGGTCAGCGCGTACGCCTGCAGCTGCGAAAAATACCCGAATTAGCATTTTTTCTCGACGATTCGCTTGATTATGTGGAGAATATCGACAAATTGTTGAACTCATAAAACCGTGAACGTTGAACCTGCCGTTTTACATCGCCCGCCGATACCTGTTTGCAAAAAAATCGCATAACGCAATCAATATCATATCGTTAATATCGGTATGCGGAATAGCTGTTGCGACGATAGCTATGGTGTGTGTGCTGTCGGTTTTCAATGGCTTCAGTTCGCTTGTCGCCTCGATGTTCAGTCATTTTGACCCCGAACTCAAAATTGTTCCCGCGACCGGAAAAGTGTTTGATCCACATTCCGTTAGCTTCAACCAAGTGCGTCAAATGCCTGAAATTGAAGTTTGTACAGAAACGCTGGAAGATAATGTGCTTGCGCGTTACGGCAATCGTCAGGAAGTAGCTGTGGCTAAGGGAGTTGAGCAGTCGTTTCGTAATCTCACAGACATCGACACGCTGCTGCTCGGCGGTCAATTTGAGCTTCAGGAAGGCGAAACGGACTATGCCGTTCCGGGCATCGGACTTGCGTACGTGCTTGGCGTTCAGGCAGGTTTCGTTGATCCGATAGAAATTATGGCGCCCAAACGCGACGAAACGGTCAATCCAGCAAATCCGGCGACCTCGTTTAATGCCGAATATGCATACGTCGGCGGCGTTTTTTGCATTAACCAGCCTTCGTACGACGAGCGATTTGTTCTTTTGCCTATAAGCCTCGTTCGCAGATTGTTACACTACGAAACAGAGGTGTCGTCGCTCGAACTGAAACTGACGCCCAAAGCCAATCTGAACGTCGTAAAAAAACAAATCAGGGCTATGCTGGGCAGCGATTTTCGCGTTCTCGACCGTTACGAACAGCAGGCGGAAGCGTTCAGGATGATGCAAATAGAAAAATGGATGAGTTTTCTGATTCTCGCCTTTGTGCTGGCAATAGCTTTGTTTAACGTAATCAGCTCGCTATATATGTTAATGATTGAAAAACAGCAAGATGTGCAAATAATACGCAGTATGGGTGCCGACCGCAGCTTTATCAGCCGGATTTTCCTCACCGAAGGAGCGCTGATTCCGGCGGCAGGAGCCTTAGCCGGAGTGATTATTGGCGTGATTATCTGTCTAATGCAGCAACATTTCGGCATAATCAAACTTGGAAATACTCTGGGCGCTTTCGTGAGCGACAACTATCCCGTAAAAATTGAAATTACGGATATTATCCTGATTTTCACGACAATATTTCTGCTTGGATTAGCTGCCGCCCGATATCCCGTTAGTCAGCTAAGCCGTAAATGGCAAAAAATCGAGCGCCTCGTTATCTGGCTGTTTCCCTTGATGTTATGCTGTTGCAAACCGCCGATTAGCGATAAAAACACCATTTCGGTAACGATTGAGCCGCAACGCTTTTTCGTTGAGAAGATTGCGGGCGGACGGCTGGCGGTGCATACCACCGTTCCTGCGGGTCAAAGTCCGGAAACTTACGACCCTTCGCCGCGCGATATGCTGCAAATAGCTGACAGTAAGGCGTATATGCAGATAGGAAAAATCGGATTTGAGCTGGCATGGATGAATTCTATCCGCTCAAACAATAGCAAATTGCCTATTTTTGACCTGTCAGATGGGATTAAATGGATTGAAAATGAGGAGGATAACGAAGATCACGGACATTCGCACGGTCAATTCGACCCGCATATCTGGATGTCAACAAACAACGCTAAAATAATATCTGCCAATATTTTAAGCGCACTTTCAACTTTAGATGCAGAAAATGCCGACTTCTTTCAGGACAATTACAAGGCATTGATTACGGAAATCGACTCTGTCGCAAATGAGCTTCATTCCATATTAGACACTCTGACAATCAGGACATTCGTGATTTATCATCCGGCATTGACATATTTTGCCGACGAATTTCATCTTACGCAACTTGCCATCGAAGCCGAAGGTAAAGAGCCGTCTGCCGCTTCAATGAAAGCGCTGGTTGACAGGGCAAAACGCGAAAATGTGAGAGTTGTATTCGTACAACAGGAATTTGACCGCAAACATGCCGAACAGCTTGCTACAGAGATCAATGCGAGCGTAGTAGTTATTAATCCGCTCGACGCCGACTGGTGCAGCCAAATGATTGCAACAGCCCGCGCTTTGTGTAATCCCAAAAATCCGCAAAAATGAATAAATTAATTGACATTCTGTCCATTACGGCTGCTTATGGCGATAAGCAAGTCCTCAGTAAGGTCTCGCTTTCGCTTTGGGAAAACGATTTCCTTGGGATAATCGGTCCGAACGGAGGCGGCAAAACGACCTTACTGAAAGTCATACTCGGCTTGCTGAAACCGCTGTCAGGGCAGGTTGTCTATTACGAAAACGGTCGCCCGACGCCATCGCTCAAGATTGGTTATCTACCCCAAAACAATCAGATAGACAGGCGTTTCCCGATTTCCGTTTATGAAGTTGTGGCATCGGGACTGATGTCGGAAAAACCCAAAAATAAGGACTTCACCGACAGCCAACGCCAAAGAATTGCGGAAGTGCTTGAGCAAATCGGGCTTGCCAAACTGTCGAAACGTCCGATTGGCGAGCTTTCGGGCGGCGAACTGCAGCGCGTTCTGCTCGGTCGGGCAACGGTTTCTGAACCAAAAGTGCTAATTCTTGATGAACCAAACACTTACGTTGACAAATTTTTCGAATCGCGCCTGTATGAACTGCTCGCCGAAATCAATCGCAATACGGCAATCATCCTTGTTTCGCACGACGTAGGCACTATTCTGCCGCTTGTAAAAAATGTCGCCTGCGTAAACGAAACGCTTCATTATCACGAAGGTAACAGTCTTACGGAAGAGTGGTTGGACGAGGCATACCATTGCCCAGTCGAATTAGTCGGGCACGGCGACCTGCCGCACAGAGTATTGCGAAAACATCAAACATTACCGGAATGAATCAGCAAAACGCTAAAAAAGTGCTAATTACAGGTGCAAGCGGTTTCATTGGCAGCCATCTCGTCCGCGAAGCTCTCGACAGAGGCTACGAGGTATGGGCGGGCGTGCGTTCGACAAGCTCGTTAGCCAATCTGCCGCAAGATAAAACACGATTTATCGACCTGAAATACAATAACATACAGGACATGGCAGAACAGCTTGCCCAAGTCCGTCAGGAGTACGGCGTATGGGATTTTGTAGTACATAACGCCGGATTGACTAAGGCGTTGCGCCCACGCGATTTTGCTCTCGTCAACACCGAATACACTTATAATCTGATATATGCGCTGGCGAAAGCCGACTGCCGACCGAGTAAATTCCTGTTGATGAGCAGTTTGAGTTGCTTCAGCGGTGGCGATCCGAAAAAGCCGGAGCCAATCAGCAGCAGCGATGTGCCAAACCCGACTACCGATTACGGCAAGAGTAAATTTCTTGCGGAAATGCACCTCAAAGAGCAAAAGGAGTTTCCATACCTGATTTTCAATCCGACAGGTGTTTATGGTCCGGGCGACAGGGATTATCTTATGGAAATCGAGAGCATCAGAGCCGGTTTCGATTTTGCTATCGGGATGAAGCCGCAATATCTCACATTTATCTATGTCAAAGATCTTGCACGGGCGGTTTTTGAGGCGCTGGAGACCGAAGCGGCTAAAAATAAACGCTATTTTGTTGCCGACGGCGACGTCTATACCGACTCGCAGTTTGCGCAAATTATACGCGAGACACTTGGCAAAAAGCACCTTTTCAGGCTGCGTATCCCGAAATGGCTTGCGTGGACAGTTTGCTGCCTTTCGGAAATTACCGGTCGGCTAACAGGCAGGGCATCGACCTTAAACAGAGATAAATACAAAATTCTCAGCCAGCGCAACTGGATTTGCGATGCCGAACCATTACAACGCGAAACAGGGTTCCGACCGGCGTACGACCTGCGACACGGAATGAAGGAAACCATAGAATATATCAATAGTAAAAGGCTCAATAACAAGCAATCACATAGATGAAACGTCTCTTTCTAATCGGATTTATGGGCGCCGGAAAGTCCACTTTAGGTAAAGCGTTTGCCGAGTATGCCGGACTGTCGTTTATCGACCTCGATATCTTCATCGAAAACCGTTTTCACAAAACTATCAGTGAAATTTTTGCCGAAAAGGGCGAGACGACTTTCCGCAATATAGAACGCAACGCCCTGCTCGAAGTGTCTGATTTTGAAAATATTATCATCGCAACCGGAGGTGGCGCGCCCTGCTTTGGCGATAATATCAATCTGATGAACGAGCGCGGGACAACGATTTATCTCAAAGTATCCGTTGACGAACTTACGGCGCGAGTGGGGCTTCATAAACATACGCGCCCGCTGCTGAAAAATCTGTCGGGCGACGAGCTTAAACAATACATAACCAGCACCTTATCAAAACGAGAAAAATGGTATAATCAAGCTAAAATCACGATGGAAGCGGAACAGATGAACACGCCGTCGGACGTTACTGTCCTGTGTAATCAGTTAGAGAAACTGCTTTCCAACTGTTAAAAAACACAAAAATCTTGCGTAGAGTGCGGGCAATCTTTAACTTTGCACGCTTAAAACCAAGCTATTTATCATAACGAAAAAAATGACTACACAAACGAAAGTAAAAACTCTGGAGCACGTGGTGATACGCTTTTCGGGCGATAGCGGCGACGGAATGCAGCTGACGGGAACGATTTTTTCCAATCTGTCAGCCATTCTCGGCAACGACATTTCCACTTTCCCCGATTATCCTGCCGAAGTACGCGCCCCGCAAGGCTCATTAAGCGGAATATCAGGATTTCAGGTGCATCTCGGCTCAAAAAAAATCCATACGCCGGGCGACAAAGCCAACGTATTAGTGGCAATGAACCCTGCAGCACTGAAAGTCAACGCAAAACGGCTCTATCCCGACTCAATAGTTATCATCGACACCGACTCGTTCACGCAAAAAGACCTCGAAAAAGCGCAGTTTGCAACCGACGAACCGTTTAAAGAGCTGGGATTGACCACCGTACAGGTAGTCGCCGCCCCAATTTCCACTATGGTGCGCGACGGACTGTCCGAATTTGGTCTTGACGTGAAATCCGCCCTGCGATGTAAAAATATGTTCACCCTCGGCTTGGTCTGCTGGCTGTTCGACCGCCCGCTTGACAACGCTATGCACCTGCTACAGAATAAGTTCGCCAAAAAACCGACAATAGCGCAGGCAAATATCAAGGCGCTGACCGACGGCTACAATTACGGACATAACATTCACGCAGCAGTATCAACTTACCGCATCGAGCCGACAAAAATTCCAGCCGGACACTACACCGACGTAAATGGCAATGCTGCAACAACTTATGGACTAATCGCCGCCGCCGAAAAAGCCGGTCTGCGACTATTTCTCGGCAGCTATCCCATCACTCCGGCAACAGATATCCTGCAAGACCTGTCGAAACGTAAAGATCTGGGCGTCATCACGATACAAGCCGAAGACGAAATCGCCGGAATTTGTACCGCCATCGGAGCAAGCTTTGCCGGATGCCTTGCCGCCACATCGACTTCGGGTCCCGGTCTGGCGCTGAAAAGCGAAGCTATCGGACTGGCTGTCATCGCCGAACTGCCATTAGTCGTTATCGATGTGCAGCGTAGCGGTCCCTCAACCGGAATGCCAACCAAAAGCGAACAGACAGACCTGATGCAGGCGCTCTACGGACGCAACGGCGAAAGTCCGGTCGTCGTCCTCGCAGCATCCACTCCAACAGACTGTTTCGATATGGCTTATTGGGCAGGCAAACTCGCCATTGAGCACATGACGCCCGTCATTCTGCTGACCGACGCCTTCCTTGCCAACGGCGCGGCAGCGTGGCGGATACCCGACCTCAACGACTATCCCGCCATACAGCCCAATTACGTTTCACGCTATACGGACGATGCTCCGTGGAAACCGTATCGCCGTGATGAACAGACACTTGTGCGCTATTGGGCTATCCCCGGAACAGAAGGTTTTGCACATCGCATCGGCGGTTTGGAAAAAGATTATGAGACGAGCACCATCTCGACCGAGCCTGCCAATCACCAGAAAATGGTAGCCACGAGGCAAGCTAAAGTTGACAAGGTCGCCGATTTTATTCCAAATCTTGAAATCATTGGCGACGAAGATGCTGATTTATTGTTAGTTAGCTGGGGTGGCACCTACGGACATCTGTACGAAACGATGGAAATAATGCAGCAAAACGGCAAAAAAGTGGCGCTGGCAAATTTCCGCTTCATCAATCCCCTGCCCAAAAACACGGCTGATGTGCTTCGCAAATACAAAAAAGTTGTTGTAGCAGAGCAAAATAGCGGTCAATTTGCCAACTATCTGCGCAGCAAAATCGACGATTTCAACCCGTACAAATTCAATCGAATCAAGGGTCAACCGTTCACCGTAACTCGTTTAGTTGAAGAATTTACAAAAATTTTGGAGGACTGAAAAATGGATACAGACATAAAATACACCCCACAGGATTACAAAAGCGACCAGTACGTACGCTGGTGCCCGGGTTGCGGCGACTATGCGACCCTCAACTGCCTGCATAAGGCTATGGCTGAACTGAATATTCCGCCGCACTGTATGGCTGTCGTTTCGGGGATAGGCTGCTCATCGCGCCTGCCCTATTATATGAACACTTACGGCTTTCATACCATCCACGGGCGCGGAGCGGCTATAGCCACCGGCGTCAAAACAGCACGTCCCGACCTGAGCGTCTGGCTCGTAACGGGCGACGGCGACTGCCTTGCCATCGGCGGCAATCATTTTATCCACGCCATCCGACGCAATGTTGACATCAATATCATCCTGATGAACAATAAGATATACGGTCTGACCAAAGGACAGTACTCCCCTACTTCCGAGCGCGGATTCGTATCGAAAAGTTCACCTTACGGAACGGTCGAAGACCCGTTTATACCTGCCGAACTGACTCTCGGCGCACGTGGACAGTTCTTTGCCCGCGCTATCGACGTCGATCTGCCTACGATGACAAGCGTGATGACGGCAGCCGCACGACATAAAGGCGCCTCGGTGGTCGAAGTGTTGGTCAACTGCGTGATTTTCAACGACGGCATACATAAGAATATCTCCGACAAGGAGTTTAGATCCGAGCGGACAATCAACCTCCGACACGGCGAAAAGATGCTCTTCGGACAAAACAATGCGAAAGGGCTTGTGCTCGAAGGACTGAAAATCAAAGCAATAACCATCGGACAGGATGGATATACTCTCGACGACGTACTCGTACATAACGCTCACGAAAAAGACGTAACGCTGCATAATATGCTGGCATTGATGAAAGACGAACTGCCGATAGCGACAGGCGTCATTCGCGACGTCGAAGCGCCCTCGTATGACGAAGGCGTCGCACAGCAAATCGCTGATGTTCAGGCAAAAAATCCCACTCGCACCCTGCGTGAACTCTTGATGAAGGGTGAGACTTGGGAAGTGAAATAGCAGTCGATACGTAACTGACTGATTAATTGACGGTCAGATGAAGAAAGTCCTCGAAACCATCCTCACGCGGTATCTTGTAGCGTTTCTCAACTTGCTGCTGATATTTATCAACGCCAGAGCGCTGGGCAAAAGCGGTGTGGGTGTGGTTGGCGTGGTCTATGCTTCCGCCAATATCGCATTCATTTTCAGCAGCATACTTTGCGGCAATACGATAATCTACTTTATGAATCGCTATCGCTTGAAGTACGTTTTCGCGTCCGGATATGTCTGGGCTGTTGTCGGCTCCGGCATTGCTGTCGGCGCTATGGCTTTGCTGAAAATCATCCCCGATTGCTTTGAATTGCAGGTTTTTGGTTTATCTGTGCTGATGTCGCTTGTGGCTGTCAATTCGCGCGTCCTGCTCGGCAGAGATTTCGTCCAACTGTTCAACATCACTTTCCTGCTTCAGGGCGGACTTTTGTTTTTCATCCTGATAATCATCTATTATGCAGCAGGTTACAGAGATCCGTCGGCTTATGTTACGGGGTTGTTCCTGACCAATCTTGCGGCGTGGATTGCCAGTCTGCTCTTTCTGACGCGGATTGGGCGCAAAAAGCCTGCCGACAATACGCTGACAACGAAACCGTGGTGGACTATCGCAGCCGAAATGTTCGTTTACGGGCTTTGGAGCTTTGCCGACAACTTTGCCGAAGGACTGACGACGAGGCTCAATTACTTTCTTATTCAGCGATTTGGCGGCTTTGCGCAGGTCGGACTGCTCGACGCCGGCACAAAAATCTCGGAAAGCGTATGGCATATCAGTCGCAGCGTCAGTTCGATATCCTACAGCGAAGTGGCGCGAACACCCGATGCCGAACAGCAACGACGTATGACCCTCCGCTATTTCAAATGGACATACTGCGCCTTGATCCTCGTGATGACTGTCGTCTGGCTGCTTCCCGAAAAAATCTATACCGACTACCTCTTTACGCCTGAATTTCAAGGCATACGCCAAGTCGTTCGCGGACTTGCCGCCGGCGTCGTAGCACTTGGAAGCAACAGCATTATCAGCCACTATTTCATCGGGACGGGACAGGTGAAAATCAGCGCCTTATGCTCATTTATCGGACTGGCTGCCCTCTGCCTCGCGGGGCTGTTCCTGATACCGGCGTCGGGAGTCTTTGGCGCCGCAGTCGCAACCAGCATCGCATTCTGCCTGATGCTGCTGTTTTCGCTGACAGTATTCGTCCTGCGCACAAAAACCCGCCCGTCAGAACTGCTGCCCCGCATAGCGGATTTCAAATAACCTGCTTAATACTATGAAATTCAGAACCCTATAAAAAGGCGATGGAAGCCCGATATCACATCGCACTTCCATCTATCAACAATGCTTTCTATAAGGGACGACCCCGGGAGGGGCCATCATACAGAGCAATCGGTCATCACTCCGTATCTTTTAAAAACACCCTGAAAAAAACTTCACTTCTGACATTTATTTAACACTCTAAAATTACAATGCAAAGTTACGACAGATTAACGAAACAAAAAACACTATAATCACGAAATAATCATAATAAAAGTTATCGCGATTTTCATTTGATTGTCTATCAACGCCTTAACCGATATGTTAAAAGTGAAATTTTACAATTTCGCCGTCTTAACATTTATATTTTTGTTAATAAATTAACAAAATCCGCCTTTTTTGTTCTTAAAAAAGATTATTTTTTTTAAATTTATGTTTACGTGGAAAAATGGAAGGGTAAAAAAAAGCGTTAAAAACGAAAAAACGCGCCTAATCGCGTCTTTTTTTGTCGCGGAAAATCGCATAAGAAAATTAGCACGAAAAAAATCCGATTTTTTTACGCGAAATCAAAAACTATTCCTACCTTTGCCAAACTTTTTGAAATCGTCTGCCTTTTTTTCGGCAAGACGACGAAATTGATAGTTAATTAATAGTAGAATAAATATGGAAAAACAAAAAATGAACGTAAGGTTTGGCGTTATTCTCGCCATCATTCTTGTTGCAGCGGCATGCCGGTTCATCCCGCATCTGCCTAATTTTACGCCACTTGGCGGTATTGCTCT
>JAISTS010000001.1 GCA_031272455.1 Tannerella sp.
GTTAAACGAGAAATTGCTATATTTGCGGGAAAAATAATTGCGTTTATGAACAACGAACTTTTCACTTTCCTGCGTGAATTGCGGGTCAACAACAACCGCGAATGGTTTCGCGCGAACAAAAAACGTTACGATATGCTGCGTGCGCAATTTGTCGATAGCGTACAACAGCTGATAGGCAAGATCGCGACCTTCGACCCGGAGATCGGCGGGCTTGACGCCGAGAGTTGCATCTATCGGATATACCGCGACATACGGTTTACGACCGACAAGACGCCGTACAAGACGCATTTTGGGGCATATATGACCGGTTATGGCGGGCGCACAAGTCCATACGCGGGCTACTACGTGCATCTCGAACCTGACAATGCTTTGCTTTCGGGCGGAGTGTGGTGTCCGCCGCCGCCGCTGTTGAAGAAGCTGCGGCAGGATATCTACGACAATATTGAAGAGTTTGAGAAAATCATTAGCGACAAAGCGTTTAAGGCGACCTTTGCCGAACTCGAAGGCGATATGCTCAAACGTATGCCTGAGGGCTATCCGGCTGACAGTCCTTACGGTTATATCCTGCGCCACAAGGATTTTGTTGTGTCTGCCGCGAAATCGGAATCGTTTTTCTGCACCGAGGGTTGGATTGACCGCGTAGTCGCCGATTTCAGGATTTTGCAGCCGTTCAACCGGTTTCTCAACTATACGGTAAGCGAATTTTTCGGACGGGACTGATGACGCTTCTCGGTCTGTACAGGCGGCTGTTTTGTCGCGGAGGCTTTGGCGTTCATTCGCCGTTTGTCTTCGACCTTATCACGAATGTGATAGAGGAGCGATGCGAGTATTATTTTTACGACGATATTTACCGCGAATATTTGCGCCGGAAATCGGACGGAAGGTGCGATATTACGCAGGCGGAGGGGCGGTTGCTGTTTCGTTTAGCAAACCGTTTTCATCCACGACGGATACTCATTGTCGGGGAGGCTGACAGTTTTGCTGCCTTTTGCCTGTCGGGATATGCTCCCGATGCGGTGGCGCTGACCGCAATTGCTGACGGCGATGAGGTGAAAGGCAAGGCTTACGATTGCATATTTTTCTCTTGCGATACTGACTGTGTGGCGTATAAGCGTATTGTTACGAAGTTGCGTACCGACGGTTTTGCCGTTGTCGCAGGAATACGCAAATCGGGCAAGCGGCGCGAGGCGTGGACGGATCTTTGCGGTGCGCGTGGCATTACCGCTTCGATAGATCTATGTTCGATGGGCTTGCTGGTTGCTAATCCGCGATTGCAGCGGAGGAGGTATAAGTCGGTAGTTAGTAGTTAGTAGATAGTAGTTAGTAGTGGAATTCGCCGTATTCTGAGCGTATAATCAGTTCTTTTTTTCCTGATTCGACGCGCCCGACTGTTTGGGCGTCGATGTTGAACGAACGTGAGATTTTTATTACCTCGTCGGCAAATTCTGCAGGCAGATAGATTTCCATCCGGTGTCCCATATTAAATACGCGGTACATTTCGTGCCATGCTGTTCCGCTTTGCTCGCGTATGGCGCGGAAGAGGGGCGGAACGGGGAAGAGATTGTCTTTCACTATCCGCAAGTCGTCGATGAAGTGCATTATCTTGGTTTGTGCTCCGCCGGAACAGTGCACCATACCGTGGATATGCGGTCGCAGCGTGTCGAGCAATTTTTTTATCACCGGCGCATAAGTGCGGGTGGGCGAGAGGACAAGCCGTCCGGCATCGAGGTGCGTGCCTTCTACAGCATCGGTCAGTCGCAGTCCGCCCGAATAGACTAATTCGTCGGGGAGGGCTGGGTCGAAGCTTTCGGGATATTTTTCGGCGAGATAGCGGGCGAACATATCGTGACGAGCCGAGGTCAGTCCGTTGCTGCCCATACCGCCATTGTACGACTGTTCGTAGCTTGCCTGTCCCGACGACGAGAGACCGACGATGACATCGCCTGCGCTGATGTTGGCATTGTCGATGACGTCTGCGCGTCGCATACGGCATGTTACGGTGCTGTCAACGATTATTGTACGCACGAGATCGCCCACGTCAGCCGTTTCGCCGCCTGTACCGTAAACGCCGACGCCGAGCGCCCGCAGTTCGGCGAGCAGTTCGTCGGTACCGTTGATGAGCGCCGAGATGACTTCGGCGGGGATGAGCAGTTTGTTGCGTCCGATGGTGCTTGAGACGAGTATGTTGTCTGTCGCTCCGACGCATATCAGGTCGTCGATGTTCATTATCAAAGCATCTTGTGCTATGCCTTTCCAGACGCTGAGGTCGCCTGTCTCGCGCCAGTAGAGGTATGCGAGCGAAGATTTGGTGCCTGCTCCGTCGGCGTGCATAATATTACAGTAATCAGCGTCGCCACCGAGGATGTCGGGTATGATTTTGCAGAAGGCTTTCGGGAAAAGTCCCTTGTCTATATGCCTGATGGCATTGTGGACGTCTTCTTTTTCGGCGCTGACGCCGCGCAGGGTGTAACGGTTGTCGGTCATAGCTTCATAGTGTCGTACTGATACAATTTATACTGTTCGATGAGGCTGATGAGT
Organism: Tannerella sp.; assembly: GCA_031272455.1. Classification (GTDB taxonomy): domain Bacteria; phylum Bacteroidota; class Bacteroidia; order Bacteroidales; family Tannerellaceae; genus Tannerella. The sequence goes on from JAISTS010000001.1 coordinate 2,539, forward strand.
TTGGTGGCATACTGCGGGTCGGTCGCGTAGCCGCATTTTTTCAGTCCGTTCGCCCAGCTTTTGTAGTCGGTTATCTTAAGCGTGAAGAGCTGGCGATAGTGCGTCCGCCCGACGAGGAAACGCGAGTGGTCTTCAAACGAATCGACCGCGTCCAGATATTTACGATAGCAGACGGATCCGTTCTCGTGGTTCTTAATTATACACAGTCCGTTCCAGTCATTACATTTTATTCCGAAATGATTGTTGCCGCCGAGCGCCAGATAGCTCTTGCCTGCCGACGACTCCAATATCGCCTGTGCCAGGATGATGCTGGCGGGGATTTTATACTTCTTTTGCTGGCTGACGGCTGTCGGGTAATATGTTGCGATATACTGGCGGTAGTCGTCGCGAGTTACGGCGCCGGATTTGGCGTGAGCGAACTGGCATCCTGTCGCAGCAATGATAACGGCGAGGACGATCTGCCTGATATGTAATGTTTTTCGCGTTGCTGTCATTTTATCTCAATTTAAGCACATCGCCTTCTTCGGGAACGAAGTCAGCCTCTTTTTTATTCAGTTTGTACAGATTCTTCATTTTGATGCCGTAGAGCTGCGAAATGCTGTGCATCGAATCGCCCACGCGGACGGTATGGAACGGATACTTTTCGGAGGCTTTCGTGAGTTTCTTTTCGAGATAGACGATGTCGCCTTTTTCGAGCGGGAAGCCTTCGGGTATTTCGTTGAATTTATACAGTTTCTTTGCCTTGAAGCCCATATCGGCAGCAATTTTTTCTACTGAGTCGAAGTCGGTAGCAATGACATAAATCAGTCCGTGCGTCTTGTAAACCTCACGTGCCAGCGGGGTTGCCGGTGTGGTAGTCGGAGTGCTTTCTTTCGTTTTGCTGTCTTTGCCGATATTGTACAGTTCGTAGGTTTCGATGATGTCTATCAGCTTGTTGGCATATCCGCGGTCGGTAGCGTATCCACATTCCTGCAAGCCTTTAGCCCAGCCGCGATAGTCGGTCATTTTGTTGGTGAACAGTGGGGCGTAGCGCGAGCGTTCGGTCAGGAAGCGCGAATGGTCTTCGTATGAGTCGTTGACATTACGGTATTTGCGGAAACATTCGTTGTCGGTCTCGTCGTCGTGATAGGCTTTTGCCCCTTTCCAGTCAGTATGACATTTTATACCGAAGTGATTATTGGCATTCATAGCGAGGCTCGATTCGCCTGCATTGGATTCAAGCAGAGCTTGCGCCAGCGTTATACTGGCGGGAATCTTGTACTTCTTCTGCTGGCGTACGGCTTCGTCTTTGTATTTCTTGATATATTTTTCAAAAGACTGCGTGCGACGTATTGCGTTGGCTTGAAATGTGTTAGCCGCCACAAGCGCAAGAATAAACAATGTACACCTAATGTATAATTTCATCTTTTTCCTGTTTAAAATCAGGGGACTTTGACCTTACGGGAAAGACCCCTTAATGTTAAAATCGAGCGCAAAGGTATGAATTAAATGTCAATTATCTGTATCTTTGCAGGCTAAAAAAAATTAGTTATTGTAAAAATGTATTACAGCGAAGAAGAAATAATCGCACATTTAGATACGCCTGTCTTCCGTATAATCACTGAGACAGCCGACGCTAATCATCTGGAAACCTACGTGATAGGCGGTTTTGTCCGCGACATTTTCCTGCACCGCCCGTCGAAGGATATTGACGTAGTTACGATAGGCAGCGGGATAGCGCTTGCGGAGGCTGTAGCGCGTCGGCTTGGTAAAAATGCTCATCTGTCGGTGTTTCAGAACTTCGGGACGGCGCAGGTCAAGTGGGAAGACACAGAGATTGAGTTTGTCGGCGCCCGCCGTGAGTCGTACAGTCGCGGCAGCCGTAAGCCTGTTGTCGAAGACGGCACTATCGAAGACGACCAGAACCGTCGTGATTTCACTATCAACGCTTTAGCGCTCTGTCTCAACAGCGACCGTCTGGGCGAGCTTGTCGATCCGTTCGACGGGATTGGCGATATAGAAAGGCTGCGTATCGTTACGCCGCTCAGTCCCGATACGACCTTCAGCGACGACCCTTTGCGGATGATGCGTGCTGTGCGTTTTGCCTCTCAGCTCGGCTTTTACATCGATCCCGATACCTTCGATGCCATCACGCGCAACCGTGAACGTATCGGCATCATTTCGGGCGAACGTATCTCCGACGAACTGAACAAAATCATCCTCTCGCCACGTCCGTCGGTCGGTTTTGAGCTGCTCGAAGCCTGCGGACTGCTCGAACTGATTTTTCCCGAACTTGTCGCCCTCAAAGGCGTCGAGACGAAAGAAGGGATAGGGCATAAGGACAATTTTGCTCATACGCTGATGGTGCTCGACCGCTTGAGCCGCACGACGGACAGCCTGTGGCTGCGCTGGAGCGCCCTGCTGCACGACATCGCCAAGCCCGCTACCAAACGCTTCGATTACCGTCTCGGCTGGACATTTCATAACCATAATATTGTCGGAGAGAAGATGGTGCCGAAGATTTTTCGCCGTCTGCGCCTGCCGATGAACGAAAAGATGCGTTATGTTCAGAAGATGGTTACTCTTCACATGCGCCCGATAGCGCTTGTTGACGACGATGTTACCGATTCGGCTGTGCGGCGGCTGCTCTTTGATGCGGGCGATGATATAGACGACCTGATGAAGCTCTGCGAAGCCGATATCACGAGCAAAAACCCTGACAAGGTGCGCCGCCTGCTCGAAAATTTCCGCCTTGTGCGCGAAAAACTTGTCGAGATCGAAGAAAAAGACCGCATACGCAACTTCCAGCCGCCCGTTTCAGGCGAAGAGATAATGGCGGCGTTCAATCTGCCGCCCTCGCGACCTGTCGGCGACATAAAGGAAGCTATTAAGAACGCCATCCTCGACGGCATCATACCCAACGAACGCGAAGCAGCGCTCAAGTTTATGTATTCTAAGGCTGCTGAAATGGGGATTTGTTCAACCGCTATCTAATTGAAATTACAATTAACAGAAAAGTAAAATCACAGCCCAAGCTGCCGTCGGAGCGTTTTGTATCCGGCGTCGCTGATGCGTATTTTTGAGCCGTTGCGCAGGGTCAGTTGTTGCTGTTCGCCATAGCGTTCGATACGGCTTATTTGGCTGATATTCACGATAAACGAACGATGAACGCGCACGAAACGGTCTGTCGGCAGCTGCTCTTCGGCAGTTTTCATCGTCTGTTCTTTCAGCCATCGTCCTTCGGCGGTGTTGATGTTGATATAGTCGCCATCTGCCTGAATATAAATGACTTCGTCGATAGGGATGACTTTGATTTTCTGTCCGCTGCGGACGGTGAAGCGTTCGATAAATTCGCGTTGCGTTGCGGCTGCAAGAACGGGTGCGGCAGGCTCGTCGCGATAGAAAACGAGATACGCCAGTCGGGCGATGATAAAGAGTAATACATTGACTAACAGCCGCATTGGTACGGTCGTAATAAAGCGTTCAAAGAAATCGGGAAAGCAAAGCCAGACCATCGCGCTCTCGACGCTGACAAGTAAGACAGCCGTCAGCACCGAAAGCATCGAAAGGAAGAGCACCGAAAAATAGCCGCTTTGCGGAAAAGCGTAACGGAAGATATACCACAGGGCGCAACTCACTCCATAGAGCGCGACGGCATACAGGACGGCATCAGCCACACAAACAGCGACCGAAAACGCTCCCGACGCCACAGCATAGATGGCGGCAAGCGCTGCGCAACCTGCTAAATAATACGTCCTGTATTCCAAAAAAGGCGGATTCATCGCGTTTTAGAGTATCAGTTTTTGATTTCGACGCCACCGCAGACATTATTGGCAATGATGACGAGTTTGCGGCTTTTATCCATATCTATCGCTTGGGGACGCGAATCGCTTATGCCGCCAAAGATGCCGTGGTGAACCGTCTCTACATACCATTCGGTAGGCACTATCAGCACGACGCCGCCAAAGACGGAATTGAGTTCGAGCCGTGTTTCGCCTTCGGGCAGGGCTGTACGGCGCAGGTCGAGCGTCATCCCGCCAAATACCGTCTCGATACGTCCGCCTTTAAATTCAGGCTCAAGATAGACCTGTTCCTGTCCGCTGAAGATGAACGAATAGTCGATAATACCATCGTTGTTGTTGTCGGTCGTGGGCGCGGCGTCCGGTTCGCGACGGTCGAAACCTGACAAATCGGGGAGCGGCGGTGGCGGCGGAATAAAGAAGCCGTGATTATGCAGGGTGCGAAAACCTTTCGGATAGATCAGGAAACGCACAAAAAACAGCGCTCCCACGACGATAATCAGGATGGGCCAGTAGGTAGCCGAGAACTGCGAATAGACAGCATCATGAGGATAGATGTCAGCTAATTTGTCCATCAGGAAAAACTTGCCGACAGCCACCAGCGTAACGCCTGTAAGGAAGTTGAAATCGCAGAACTGCATTGTCCCTATCACCACCAGCAGCATGGGCCACGAGAAATAGTAGCTTTTCCATTCGGCTGGCAGGGCGCCAGTGTTAAACCCAAGCAGCAGGGCACCGGCAGCGATGACCGTCAGCGCCAGCACCGCACCGTGATTTGAACGGTTGCGAAAATGCGAATAGCAGGACTGACGCGCAATGATACGTCCCAGCCAGCTCGCGCCAATAACGTACAATAATATAGCGACGAGAACCAGCGCGGCAACAGGCATTGCGCCCATCGTTGCGCTCAGTGTACCGAGTGTCAACGCTGTCAACACTCCTCCTCCAATCATCAGGCAGATCGCAAGCGCCGCCTGTAAAAGTAAATTTTGTCTTTTCATTTTGAGTAAAATTTTAAAATTATCTGCCGCAAAGATAAGCACTGTTTGGGCAGTCGTCAATAATTAATCGGCGAAACGGGCGTTTTTATACGACGAAACCCGCAGAAAAAACGACGAAGCGTCGATCGCTCAGTCAACCCTTATGATACCGGCTTTGATGGCATACTGAACCATCTCAACGGTGTTGTTGATGCCGAGTTTGCGAAAGATATTGTTTTTGTGCGTTTCGACGGTTCGCGGCTCGATATTCAGGCGGTTAGCTATTTCTTTGCTTTGCAGCCCGCTGCGGCAGAGGGCGATGATTTCGGTCTCGCGCGATGTCAGTTCGGGCATCCCGGCTTCTTTTCGCGATACATAGACGCTGTACAGTATCTGTGTGATGTCTTTTCCAAAATAAGTCAGTCCGCTGGCAATGGAACGGATGGCTTGTCCCAGCTCTTCGCTGCTGTTGCAGGCTTGTTTGGTGATAAAGCCCTGTATATCCAAGTTTACCAGTTCGTTGATGGTGCCGCGCTGATTTTCGGACGATACGATAAGAATTTTCGTTTCGGGGAAATCGCGTTTGATACGTTGTGTTGTTTCTACGCCATCAATTCCTGGCATAATGACGTCGAGCAGCACCACGTCGGGCGTTTGCGTCTTGAGCAGTTCGAGCAGCTCTTCGCCGCTGTCAGCCTCGCCGCTGACGCAAATATCGGGATGCAGCGAGAGCAGCGACTTTATTCCGGCGCGAAACATACGATGATCGTCAACAAGAATGACGTTAATCAAGTTGTCCATAGTTATATCTGTTTAAGAGTAAGGTCAAATTCGCTAATCACGTCGTCGATATTTTCCAGACCTGTCGATATGCGCACTAATCCTTTGGAAATTCCGGCGCGGCGCAGCTCATCGTCGGTCAGGGCGCGGTGTGATGTTTGGGCGGGATAGGATGTTGTCGTAGCCACTCCTGCAAGGCTGGGGACGAATTTTATCTTGTCGAGACGGCGGAACAGTTCGCGTACAGCACGTTCGCCTCCGTCGAGGTCGATGCTGAGCATACCGCCGTAGCAGTTGTTATAAAACAGCCGTTCAGCCACCTTATGAGTAGGCGCCGACGGCAATCCCGGATAGTATGTCGTTTTGATTTTCGGGTGCGAGGCGAAATATTCAGCAAGCTGCATAGCATTGGCAGAATGTTTGATTATGCGCAGTTCGAGAGTACGCAGGCTGCGCACGAGCAGCCATGCGTCGAATGGGCTGATAGTCGGACCGAAGAGCAGCCCCGAAGCATAGATTTTCTTAATATCCTCTTTTGAAGCCACGACGATGCCCGCCGTAACGTCGCTGTGTCCGCCGATATACTTGGTAGCGCTGTAAACCACGATGTCGGCGCCGAGCACAAGGGGCTGACAGATGACTGGCGTGGCAAAGGAGTTATCGACAATCAGTTTAGCACCGTAACGATGTGCTGTTGAGGCAATTGCAGGCAGGTCTATGGCGTCCATCATCGGGTTGGAGATGGTCTCGACATATACGGCGCGAGTGTTAGGGCGAAAATACTGCGAGAGGTCTTCGGTGATGGGATTGACAAACGACACTTCAACATTGAACCGCGCCAGCTCGGTCTTGAGAAACGAGAAACTGCCGCCATAGAGCACATCGGCAGCGATGATATGGTCGCCTGCATTGACCTGAGCGAGCAGGCTGAGCGAGATAGCGCCCATGCCCGACGAGTACGACAGCGCCGCTTCGCCCTCTTCGATGCAGCTCATAAGCTCGTTCAGCGCATCGTGGTTGGGATTGCCGTTGCGCGTGTAGATATATCCGGGCGCTTTCCCGTCGTAAACAGCTTCGAGCGACTCAACATCGTCGAACGAAAAAACGGACGTCTGATAGATAGGAAGTGCCTTGCTGTGCGATACCGACCTGCCGACCCTGCTGCCCGTGTGTATAAGATGTGAAGCAAATGTTTTATCCATATTTCAAAAGATTGCGCCGCAAAAATAATATTTATATTTCGTATTTTTTCATTTTTTAAATGGAAAAAACCTATATTTGCAACCGAAAATATTTCAGACGTCGCTTGGCAGACGGTATTTTCATACTGAGAAATAATATTAATCACATAAGATAAGTAACAATGAAAAAAGCAATTACACTTGCCTGTGTCGCTCTTCTAAGTATAATGTGCGCACAAGCTCAAAGCGGCTCAAACGGTACGATTCCGGAGCCGAAGTTCGGAGAATATACTGTCGGCGACGACTATTTTCTCGCAAATTATCAGCAGCTGCTCGATTACTGGGGCAGATTGGAGAAGGCGTCAGACCGGATGAAACTTGTTGACATCGGGACGACGGAAGAAGGACGGACGATGAAGATGGCAATCATCACGTCGCCCGAAAATCACAAAAACCTTGCGCGTTACAAGGAAATTTCCGTCAAGCTCGCCCGTGCGGAAGGCTTGACCGACGCCGAGGCGAAAGCGCTTGCCGACGAAGGTAAGGCGGTGGTATGGATCGACGGCGGACTGCACGCCTCGGAGGTCATCAATGCGCAGGCGCTCTTCCTGCAAGCCTACGACCTGCTGAGCCGTAACGATGCCGAGACAAAACGCATACTCGACAACGTTATCCTGCTCTATGCCTGCGTCAACCCCGACGGTATGGACCTCGTGTCGGACTGGTATATGCGCGAGAAAGACCCGAAAAAGCGCAATATGTCCATCCCGCGACTGTATCAGAAATACGTCGGGCACGACAATAACCGCGATTCGTATATGGCGAGCCAGAAAGAATCGGAAGCCGTTAACCGTCAGCTTTATATCGAATGGATTCCGCAGATAATGTACAACCAGCATCAGACCGGTCCTGCCGGGACGGTGCTGTTTATGGCGCCTTTCCGCGACCCGTTCAACTACAACTACGACCCGCTCGTGCCGATAGGCATCGACCTCGTCGGTACGGCTGTTCACGAGCGTTTCCTTGCCGAAGGGATGCCCGGCTCGGTAATGCGCAATGCCGCCAACTATTCGACATGGTTCAACGGCGGCGAACGCACGACGGTAGGATTCCATAATATGATAGGTCTGCTGTCGGAGATCATCGGCAGTCCGACGCCGCAAAAAATCCCGCTGATAGCAGAGAAAATGCTGCCCGGCGGCGACCAGCCCTTCCCCATTGGTCCGCGCGACGAATGGCATCAGCGTCAGAGCATCGAATATATCCTCATCGCCGACCGCGCCATTCTCGACCTTGCCGCCAAGATGAAGGACGATTTCCTGTATCGCATCTACCGGATGGGCAAAAATTCCATTGAGCGCGGCAGCCGCGACTACTGGACGCTGACGCCCAAGCGCATAGCCGAACTTGAACGGCTGTCGAAAACCAAACGCGACTCCGTTCCGGCAAGCGCACAGGTTGGCGGCGGGATACGCAACGCGGGCATCCCGGTGCAGTATCTCGACTCGCTGCAAAGCCCCGAAACGCGCGACCCGCGTGGCTATATCATCACCGCCAATCAGGCTGATTTCCCGACGGCTACGAAGTTTGTCAATGCCCTGATGAAAGCCGGTGTTGACGTTCATCGCGCGACACGCGATTTCACCGTAGCCGGCAAATCCTATCCCGCCGGTTCGTATGTCATCAAGGCTGCACAGGCGTTTCGTCCGCATCTGCGCGATATGCTCGAACCGCAGGATCATCCCGACGACCTGCTTTATCCGGGCGGTCCCCCGCGTCCGCCTTACGACGTGGCAGGCTATACGCTGGCGTTCCAGATGGGCGTTGAGTTCGACCGTATTCTTGACGGTTTCGACGGTCCGTTCGAGAAAATAACCGGACTTATCGCTGCTCCGGCAGGAAAAATCACCGGCGCCTCCAAGCCCGTCGGCTATCTGCTGAGCCATAGCTATAACGACGCCTTCACCGCCACTACTCGCCTTCTCACCTCGGGCGAAGAGGTTTACTGGTTGCAGTCGCCCCTCACAGTGAGCGGCAAGACCTATCCCGCGGGTACAATATATATACCTGCCAAAGGATCGACGCCGACGCAGCTGCAAAAGCTGTCTGCCGACCTCGGATTGAATTTCGACGCCATTACCTCGAAACCCAAAGGCGGCGCCCTGAAACTGCGCCCTGTCAAAGTGGCGCTCTGGGATCGCTACGGAGGCTCAATGGATTCGGGATGGATACGCTGGATGCTCGAACAGGCGTTCCCGATGAATTTTGAAGTGGTATATGCGCCCACGCTCGACGAGGGCAAGCTGCGCTCGAAATACGACGTGATAATACTGCCTCCGGGCGCCTTCCCGCAGGCAACGGGCAGGAGCGAATATGCAGGTCGCGAGCCTAATATGGCTGAGATACCGGACGAATACAAAAAGCAGGTCGGCAACGTAACGCTCGCCAAGACAGCGCCACAGTTGCGCAAGTTTGTCGAAGAAGGCGGCACGGTGCTCTCGATAGGCAGCTCGACGGAGTTTGGCAGGTATCTCGGTCTGCCGATAGCCAATGCGCTCGCCGACATCAAAGCCGACGGCACCGAGCAGCGTTTCGCGATGGAGAAGTTCTACATCCCCGGCTCGGTGATGCGCGTGAAGGTGGACAACAGCCTGCCGATAGCTTACGGACTGCCCGAAGACCTCGACGTGATGTATCGAAACAACCCCTCGTTCCGCCTGCTGCCCGACGCCGGACTGAAAGGCGTGAAGCCTGTCGCATGGTATCCCAACGCTGAGCCGCTGCGCAGCGGATGGGCTTGGAACCAGCACTATCTCAACGGCAGCACAGCCATCGTCGAGGCGACTGTCGGCAAGGGTAAGGTGTTGCTCTTCGGACCCGAAATAACGTTCCGCGCCCAGCCGCACGGCACGTTCAAGTTCCTGTTCAACGGCATTTATTATGCCGGCGCTGCTGAGGTGAAATTACAGTAATTAGGCATCGATCTACGTAAAATTACGTAGAAAACGACCCCAAAAAATACGTAAAATTACGTATTGACAAGCACGGTTTCGATGTCGTATCTTTGCAGCAGATTTTTAACTAAATTATTATTGACCTATGAACAGAACAATTTTTATGTATTTTTTTGCGGGGATAGTGGCTCTTGCCTGCCTCGCCGGATGTGGAGGTAAAAACTCCGTTGATGATGCTATCAGCAAAATCGAATCCTCGATGAAAAAGATCGAGAAGAACAAGACGAGTATGACAGAAGCCGACTGGAAAGCTGTCAACGCAGAGCTTGAAGAGCCTGCACGAGTGCTCAAGGAAGCTCTCGAAAGCGACAAAGTAGGTGCTCTGAAGAAAATTAAGATCTCGGCTGTGATGCTGAAGTACGTTGCCGTAGTAGGCGAAGCGGGTATCCATACCGCCACCGAAGAGTTGGGCAAAAAGCTCGAACAAGCCTCAAAAGAGGAATAGAGCAACCGGACAGATTCTAATTTATTTGACGACGCCATCTTCCACGTAATGGAGGATGGCGTTGCCGGTTTTTAGTCTAATTAGTTTGTTTGCAGACTGATTGATGTCGGCGAGTGCCCGAATGTTTGCTTGTAAACTTTTGAGAAGTGCGACAGGTTTTTGAAGCCGACTTCGAGATAGACGTCCGACGCCTTTGCGCCCTGTTCAGTGAGCAGAGTGTGGGCGGCTTCGAGGCGACGGCGGATAAGCCATTTTTCGGGCGGCAGATGGCTGATTTTGCGAAAGTCGCGCTTGAACGAGGCGAGACTGCGACCTGTAAACGAGGCGATTTCTGCGAGCGAAAGGTCGTACATATAGTTCCGGTTCAGGTAATCGAGAATATCAATCTTCCAAGGTTCCGAGAAGTCGAAAAGCGCCGTATAGAAATGCTTGTCGGTATTAAGCAGGCAATAGACGCCTTCGGTCAGTTTGAGGCGGAGCAGTTCGGGTGTTGGCGCGACGGGCGAATCGAAATATGGCGTAAACGATTCAAACAGACTGCGAATATCGGGACGGTCGGCAGGCA
>JAISTS010000033.1 GCA_031272455.1 Tannerella sp.
TTGTAAACCAATAAATCAAAATCCGCGTCCCACAAAACCTAACAGGTCTCCAAGACCTGTTAGGTTTAGAGCAAAATAAGAATTAAATAGAATAATATTATAAATTATAAATAGAAACAGAATGAAGAAAAAGATTTTACAAAACTTACTCCTCGCCATAGCGATAGCCATGTCAGGTATCGGCGCGACGCAGACGGCGTCGGCGCAAACAACTATTAACATGTCCACAGTCAGCGGCGCCGGCACAGGCTATACTTATGGCCCCGACCCCAACGCTTCCGGCATCAATGTGGTTACACTTACCACGCCGGGAGGCAGCTATGAAATTAGCGGTACGACAACCACGAAGACCATCGCCGTGCAGTCGGGCATAACCGCCAACATCACGCTCAACAGCGTTTCCATAAACGTAAGCGGTACTTCCAACGCATGTGCATTCAATATGTCAGACGCGACGGTCAGCCTGACCTTGGCCGGCACAAACACGCTGAAAAGCGGATGGCTCAGAGCCGGGATTTATGTACCGGACAACGGCGCAGACCTGACCATTGGCGGAAGCGGAATCCTGAATGCCACAGGCCACACTTCCAGTGCAGGCATCGGCGGCGGCTATCATGTCAGCTGTGGCGCGGTAACCATTAACGGCGGCACGGTTACTGCCACTGGCGGCACAGATGCTGCCGGCATCGGTGGCGGCTATAACGGTACGGCAGGTTCTCTCGAAATAAACGGCGGCAGCGTGAATCGCACTGGCGGCGATTCTTCTCTTGAATCTATCGCCCTGAACAGTGCGAGCGCGCCCGTTTACCTTTCCACCCTGACGGTTGGCACTCCCGCCTTTGCGAATGACACGATAACGGCGGGCACAATCAGCGACGGAACGTTCGTGAATACGATATACCCGAACGTGCCCGATGCGTCGTCCGGCGAATATGGCATCCACGACGTCGTAACCGACGCCGCCGGCAAAGTATATTTCTGGCTGCCCGTGGAGACGCTAAGCGGAACAAATACGAGAAGCATTACGCTCACGGCTGACAACGGCTTAACTTACGGCAACGTCGGCGTTCCCGGACTTGCTGGCAATAACTCGGCAATACTTAAACTTCCGGTTACTAATTCGGGCGGTTCGGCTACGGTTACATACACCGGAAGCGCCATTGACCTGTCGGCAATAAGCAGTCTTTTCACGCTCGACGCCAACGCCGGAACGCCGACTTACAGCATTGAAACCGGCGGCACCGGAACAGGCTCCCTGTCAGGCACGACGCTGACCGTAACGAACGTCGGAACATTCACCATCGGCCTGACTACCGCGGAAACGACGTCGTATCAGGCTGGCGCCCTTGTTACGGCGACCCTGACTGTTGTCATCGCCCCCACGATAAGTGGCTCCGTTACCTCGCTGCCTCCGGCCTCCATAGCCGACGGCCCGTACAGCATCAATGTCGCTGCCGCGCTCGGCATCACCGGCGCTCCCGCGCCAACTGTTACCGTTACCGGCTTGCCCGACGGACTGACACTCTCCGGCGGCGTCATCACATCAGCGGCACACCCACGACGCCCGGCTCGTATCAGGTTACCGTTACGGTATCCAATGCCGGCGGGACTGTTACCGCAACCGTAACCCTCCTTGTCGGCGCGGCCGATTATCATGCCGTCGCAACGCCTTCTGCGGTTGATTTCGACTACCGGTATCGCGGCTACGACGACGCCCCGTCCGCTGCCTTCACCCTTCTGAACGACGGCATTTATGCTTTCACTCTTGGCGATTTCACCACCACCGGCAATTTGCGCTGGGCTGACGGCACGGCGTTCACAATAGGCGGCGCCCCCGCCGGCGGCACAACCCTCGCGCCCTTCGACCCTGCGACACCCCTTTCGGTATCTGTCAAAGACTATCTCGCGCCCGGCAAGTACCCGGACACGCTCTTTCTCTACTACGGCGGCAACGACTCGCTACCCGTCCTGACAGCAAGCTTCACGGTTTACGACTACGCGCCGCCCGTCATCAACCGTCAGGTGGAACTCATCGTCGAAGACGGCTTCCAGACCGACCCGCGCCCCGGAGTACACTGGATTAAAAGCACCTCCGACTTCTACATCACGATAACGCCCCCGTCTGACATGCCCGATTTGGTGCCGGTGGTAACCGATTCACGCAACATTCAGGACGCCGTATCGCTTACCCGTAACCCAACAACCGGCATCTGGCTCGCCCGCGTCTATCGCGTGCAGTCAAACATCCAGGTCCGGATAAAAGCGTACAACCCGACCGGCAACGATGCTGTAACATCCGATAATTCTCTGCGCGTGTGGGCTTCCGCCGGCAAATTGCACATCGTTTGTAGAGACGCGGCATGCCACGTCTCTACCGTCCGGATTTATACCACAACCGGCATCCTGTACAAGACCGTAAACGTATCGGCAGGTGAGACGGCGGTCGATCTGCCCGCAGGGGTTTATGTTGTCAGGGTTGGCGATAAGGTGATTAAGGTATTTATCTGAAATGTACCCGGTTAAGTTCACCTGCAAACTGGCGAATAGCGCTGTCTATTTTGCGTACAGTCTTTTCCGTGGGTTTACTGCGACCTGATGCGTAATGAAAAAGTTGTTTTTGATTGACACCGGTAAGACGTTCAAGCGCCGATTTTGAGAATATGTGCGAATAATATTCCAGAAACGACGGCATATCAAATCGGTATTCGTATTCGATTTCGCCCGTCAATATTTCGGGGACATTCTCGTTATATTTGACAAAAAGCTTTAATCCATCCGTCAGGTCTTTTTTTGCGTCATCAACTGTATCGCCCTGACCGTAAATGCCGGGGATATCGTCAATCCATGCGCCATAATTTTCAGCGCCCTTGGCTATAGTTACTCTTAATGTTGCCATATATTTGTTGTTAATAAGTTGTTAAATTCCCATATCGTGTGCGATTTTACGGTGAAGCGGTTCCGGTATCTCTTTGGCTCCATGATAAGGAACCGGATAACGTCGCCCCGTTTCGTCTTCTTATATGTAGTGGCTTCCTTCTGCCCCTGCATATCGCCAGCGTTTCTGCTTGCTTTGCAAAATGCGCCTGTGAAATTCGCTTGATTTCATATCGTATTTCCGAATTATCGCCGCAAAGGTAACGAAATAGTTATGATTCGCCAAAATTATCGCGTTATTTTTTTTATGCGTACCTAAATAAATTGTCAATTCTGATATCCTGCTTTGTCTTTCGCGGCTTTCGGATTATCCACTTACCGGATGACAACCTTATAACTTCGTCCATCGAGCAGGACGATATAAACGCCGGGCGTCAGCGTAACGACGGTCTCGCCCTCTCCGACTTTTTGGCGTTTGTAGAGTTGTCCGGCGGTGTTGAAGATATGCGCTTCGGATGAGTGGGTCGTCTCGATATGCAGCTCACGTCCAATGGTATATACACGCTCAGACTTTATATCGTCGTTTGCGGACGTGCGTATGATATTGCTTATGTCAATCGTTATCGGTTCGGTAATCGACAGGATAATGATGGATATACTCCCGTCCGAATTAACCTGCCTTACCAGCCCTTCTTTATCGCGCAGAGGGATGTTGGTAGCCACACGCATGCTTGACAGGCTGTAACCTGCGCTGGGATGAACGGTGAATATAAAGTCGTGCGAACTCAATACGTAATACACTCCTGCGGCGGGCGAGGTTTCTACGCCTTCGACTTTGGGGATTGTTACTGCACGTGTGAGGATAACGTTTATTTCCTCCGTCCCCGCTTCATACGCGCCGATGTCGATGATGTCGTTGCCTATGCGCTCGTGGAAAGCGAGGTCGAAAGGCAGCGCTTCGAGGCTGCGCGGTCCGATGTCTTGCAAAGTGTGAGGCAGCAGGATATTCCACAGTGTGAGCCAGTTGTAAACGTAAGCTGTCCGTCCTCGGTCGATGGCTGCCGACGACATACGCAGGTTGTAATCGCCCTGCTGCATAGCGCCTTCCGTATCGAAGCCTTTCTTCACAAAGACGGGATTGGCATCGTAGTTGTGAGTGCCGTCAATGCCGAATGTTGTGTTCCACTTCTCGCTGCCGCCCGACTGTTCGATGATGCTGTACGAGAAGTGCGGCGACGACGAAGCGTTGGCGATGTTGGGATAGGCTGTGGCGCGGTTGTCCCAGATTATAGTGTTGCGGATAACGGGATTGGATGCGCTGTTGGCTATGCCGCCGCCCGACGAGGATGCGAGGTTACCGCTGACGGTCAGGTTTGTCAGTTGCGGATTGGCGTTGAGGTTATACATCGCTGCGCCCTCACGAGCCGTGTTTCCGCTTATCTCCACATTATATATAACAGGCGAGCTGCTGTCGTTTAATATCCCGCCGCCGCGGTTTTGCGCCGCATTGCCGCGTATGATACTGTTGGCAATGACGGTCGATGAGTTGATGTTGCATATTCCCGCCCCGTCGGTTGCCTTACCGCCTTCGATGATGAAGCCGTCCCAGCGTCCGCCGTCGATATTCGTATTGGCGATAACCGTCAGCCCTGAGCCGCGCAGCACAGTCGGATACGCCGCAAAGTCGCGTTCGTACAGATAGTCTTCCCATCCGCCGAAGCCGCCATAAACCGCTATGCTGTCGAAGAGCATCCGGTATGATGTGCCCGCAGGCGGACTGTAAACGCCCTCAGCCACCCAGACGAAATCGCCCGGCAGGGCATGCGCCAGCGCATCTTCGACACGCAGATAGGCGTCTGTCCACGAGCTGCCGTTCTGTGCGCCCGATGTGGCATCCTTATCGACGAACAAGCCCCGCACCGCCGCGACAATGGCTATCGTTGCATCAGCCGTCCGCGTGCAGGTCATTCCGTTGACCGTTACCGTTATGCTGACCTCCGCATTAAAGCCGCCTGCCGAGGGATAGACGACCGTAACGGTGTCGCCCGTAGCCGTACTTGGGACGCCGCCCGCCAGTGTCCATGTATAAACAGCGCCGGCAGCGGGTTTATTGACCACCGTGAATGTCTGCGGATAGCCGGGCTTGGGCGGGGTAGTGGATATGTTGACTACCGCCGGAACGTGCTCGAAGCCATATATCACGACGATGGAATCGACCGTTGTCAGCGTGCCGTAGTTCGTCTCAAGCACATATTTGCCCGAAGTAGCGGCTGTCAGGTCGGGCGTGGTATGTATCGAGCCGTCGGGTAGTGTCCACTTGTAGTTCAGCCCGTCGTGCCCGCTGTGTATCGTTATCGGCGGCGTCGGATCGCACTGGAAGAGCGTGTCGTCGGCGTATATATCTTCAAAATCGAAGTTCCAGTGTGCCGTGTAAGAAAGTGCGCCGGTTGTGCCTGTCGGTATGGTTACGGTCAGCTGTTTGGTCGAGCCGTTGGAGCCTGTCCAGCCGGTAAATGTCTTGCCCGCGCGGGTCGGGTTGTTCAGCGTAAAGGTCTGCGTCGTATTGTAGGACGAAGGATTCACCGCCGTCCCGCCGTTGAGCGTGTATGTTATCGGATAATAGATTGTATCCCAGTGCACCGTGCAGGTGATATTGCCATAAACGCCCGACGGGATGGTGTTGCCGTCGGCTATTGTTACCGATGCCGAATCGCTGACAAACGACCAGTGATTGAACGTAAAGCCGGTGCGCGAAGGCGGGTTGAGTGTTATTGCCGGGTCGCCCATATTATATCCTGTCGGATTGGGCGTCGGGTTGGGTGTGCCGCCGTTGTAATGATAGTAAATCGCGTAAGCGTTTGTGCTCCATTGCGGCGTGGCGGTCAGGTTGCCGTAAGTGCCTGTCGGTATCTGCACCACGCTGATCATTGGCGTAATCGAGGCGCTGTCGCTGGTGATATTCCATCCAGTAAAGGTATAGCCATTGCGCGTCGGCGGATTGAGCGTGATGGTCGGCGTGTCCACCGAATAAGTCGCGGGATTAGCCGGAGAAGGCGCTGTTGTCCAGTTGTTTATATAGGTGATAGTGTAAATATTCTTTGTCCATACAGCCGTAGCGGTCAGGTTGCCGTAGGTGCCCAGTACGACGTTGTCGTTAGTCGGCGCCACGCCTGCCGAGTCGCTTGTGATATACCAGTGCTGGAAAGTATAGCCTTTCTTCACCGGATGACGCATAACGAACGATGTGTCGGCGCGATAAGTTGTCGGGTTGGGCGGCGTCGGGTTGGGTGCGTTTAGGGCGTCAACGTAGGTGATGGAGTAGTTGTTGATCGACCACTGGGGCGTGGCGGTCAGGTTGCCGTAAGTGCCTGTCGGAATGTGCACCACGTTGAGCATCGGCGCGACGGATAGCGAATCGCTGGTAATATTCCATCCCGTAAAGGTATAGCCGTTGCGCGTCGGCGGGTTGAGCGTGATGGTTGGCGTCGTGATGGTATAGCTTGTCGGGTTTGATGGCGAAGGAGCCGTCGTCCATGTCGGCGTGTAGGTTATGCTGTAAGTATTTGGAGTCCACACGGCATAAAGCGTAACCGTTGCTCCATTTGTTGAAGCGAGGTTCATAACGCTTTGTCCATCAGCATAAACAACTGTTGTGCCGACGGAGTTGGTATCCCATCCTGCAAAGCTATATCCTGTTCGTACAAACGAATTGCTCGTCAGATTTTGCGCTACATTATAAGTAAAAAGCTGGTTGCTCATCGAGCCGCCCGTATTGCCGTTGCCATAGAATACAACCGTATGTGTAGTTGGCGTACGCTTTACGGTGAGGGTTACGGTTTCGGGATATGTGCTGCTGTGAGCTGTGTAATAGTCGTCTGCGAGAATGGCGTATGAAGGCGCTGTTGTCGCTGCATGTATATCGCCATTATTATAGGCAACCTCGTTATATGCCGTAATCTTCCATTCGCTTCCCGTGGTCAGTGTGTAACCTGTACGGGCGGCGGGGACAGGCAGGGTGATCAGGCTGGAAGAATTAGCAACCGGGACAGTAACGATGGGAGTTCCGTCGTCATAATCCAGATAAACGTGATACTTGTATTTATCCCAGAACGCTGTAATGGTTATCGAACTAACAGCATCATTGGCGGCTAAATCGCCAAAACTGACATTTCCGCTGATAGGATTGGAATTGATCCCGTTAGCCGTTACCTGCCAGTGCGAGAAGTAGTAGTCTGTCGCGTCAATATACAGCCAGCGCGGCGGAATGGTCAGCACATCATTCCATTTAACATTCGCAACAGACGGGATCGTGTAGGTTTTAGTTCCCGTTGTGAGGGAGAAATCGCTTACTGCGTCCGACCACCAGTAGCCCTGATATGTGCCGCCGTCGGTTACCGTGCCAGTATTAAAATATACCGTGTATGTTTTCGGTGTCCACACAGCTGTAAGCGTAAGCCCTGATGTCAGCGTCCATGGCGTAAAGCTCTGTCCGTCAGTGTATTCAACTGTGCTGTTTGCGCCGTCGCTGCTCCATCCCGTGAAAGTGTATCCCTGTCTTACAAACGTGTTCGATGTTAACTGCAAATTGCTGCCATAGATTGCAGTTTGATTGCTCATATAACCGCTTCCGCCGTTGCCGTTGTAGCTTATTGTATAGGTATGCGCCTGCCAAACGGCATATACGCTGATGTCTGTATTCCATGAATATATCGTTGACGAGCTGAAATCGACCGTGTTGCCTGCGCCCGATGTTGTGCTCCATCCCATGAACGTGTATCCGGTGCGTGTCGGAGCGCCGTCGCCTGTGGTGGTGGGAATATCCCCAACCGCCAAATTGTATGTAACGAATTTCGATGCAACTGTACCTGCCGTCCCGCCGTTAGGGTCGAATGTGAGTATAAACTGTCTTGCCCTCCACTGGGCTGTATATGTCTGGTCTCCGGTAACCGTAGCTTGAATGGATGGCAACCAGCCGTAGAACTCGAAGCTCGGATTAATGCTTGTCGGCGGGTAGCTGCCGGAAAATGCCGGAGTAGGATCGCCATAGTACAGATTGTTCGTGGTTTCCGACGATTCGTTCCATCCGCCATAATCGCCCGGATTATATTTCACTGTATATACGGAAGTAACCAGAGTGATGATTACTTTGCCGTTTGTTGTGCTTCGTGTGCCGTTTGGTGTGGTATATGGCACCGAGGGAATGTTCTGTGCTGCGACATAGTCTGCTCCGCCCGCACCGCCGCCGCCTGCCTCAAAGCCTCCGGCGCCGATGTCCTTAGTCATTCCGTGGTTGCCACCGCCGCCGGAATTGCCGCCACCGCCGACAGTCCCGTCATAACCGCCGCCGCCGCCGCCACCGCCGCCGCCGCCATTACTGCCCATCCAATATGTTGTGCCATCCTGTACTCCGTTAGCGCCATTACCGCCGGTGTTTCCAATCGACGAATCTGTTCTCTGTCCCGCACCCGTAGTTCCTTGCGCCTGATTACTGCTGGTGGCATCGTTATTATTTGCTCCGCCGTTAGCGCCGATTTGATTTGAAGCGGCGCCTCCCGCGCCACCTCCACCGCCGCCGCCGCCGCCCGCTGCAAGCTTTATATTGGATAATGCCGTTCCGCCAATTAAAACTCCGGAAGCGCTTCCACCACCGCCACCGCCCCCTGCTCTGTCATACATGCCGGCATATGCACCGCCGCTACCGCCGTTACCGCCGCTGCCAAAATATGCGCCTGAACCGGCTGTGCCGCCATTTCGACTACTACCGACGTTGCTTCCCGCTGCACCGACCTGAATATATACAACCGTTCCTGCTGCAATATAATAGATACCGGATATTTTGGTGGTTATGCCGCCTGTTCCTCCGGCAATGTTGCCACCGCTGCTGCCTCCATTGCCGCCGTTGCCGCCCCAGGCTTCGACATAGTAATAGCCTGACTGGGTAGTCGTAAATGAATATATACCGGGATTATCGTTAGAGAAAACTGTCGTTTGCGCATAAGCCGCGACCGTACAAAAAACCGTTGCCGCAACCGCTCTCAGTAGCCGCAGAACCCGCATTACGCCTTGCTGTACGTATGTCGAGGAAGTAGTTGTCGTAGCATTAAACATCTGTTTTACAGCGCGTTAGGTTAAAATGACCAAAAAAATGATCCTCTAAATCGCTGCAAATGTACGCATTATTACGTTATGTTGTACAAATTTTATTAAAAAAATCACAAATTTGAACAATTCTTGAAAAAAAATGCGCATTTTACCGAATTAAGCCGTATCTTTGCAAGCGAAAATAATATTTTTGTTGAGCAGTTTATGCCAAAGCGCGTTATATCAATAATATCTGTCGTATTAGCCGTTACCGTGCTGGTCGGTATGCACAGCGTTCCCCATCATCATCATGGGGAAGTGGTTTGCTTTTTGCCTGTTTGTGATGACGACGGGCATAGCGATTGTGGCGAAAACTGCACACATCAGCACCACCACCATCATCATCATCACCCCGGAATGCCCGGAGAGGGTGGATGCCTCATCGAAGCAAGCTATTTATTTTCATTTGAACATAACGAACTGAAATTTAAGGATGCCGGTCAGTATGACTTAAATCCTTATGCACAACTCGTTTCGCAGTCGTTTTTGGCAGCGACGATTACGTGTTTGTGCGAAAACATAATTGTCTGTGTTGACAAAGAGTTTCGAGACTGGTATGCCTGTCTTTATCAGTCGGTTAACCTGAGCCGTGTGAACGGTTTACGCGCCCCGCCGCCCTTGTGGTTTGAGGTATGAAAATAAGGCGAAATCCTTTCAAAACTAAAAAATCCAACATATTAATTATTATTTTAAAAGCATCAGATATGAAAAAATATATGATTTGCTTTTTCGTTGCTATTGCTTTGATTAGCAATGGTTGTCGCGGTAAACATAATCATAATGAAGATGACGGACATAACCACGCAACGGAAGAAGCACACGAACATTTTGAAGGCGACGGGCACGATCATTCGGCTCATCATCACGACGAAGGCGACGGGCACGACCATTCGGCTCACCATCACGACGAAGGCGAGGTACACGCGCACGAAGCCGACGGCGAACATACCGACGAGATACATTTTTCGGCAGAACAGGCTGAAGCAGTCGGGCTTGAAGTGATTGAAATTGAGCCTGCGCCGTTCAGTCGCGTTGTAAAAACAAGCGGCAGGATACAGGCAACTCAGGGCGACGAGGCAACGCTGGCAGCTACAAGCGATGGCATAGTATCATTCGTAAATCCCTCTATATCAGATGGTATTGCTGTACGTGCAGGCGAGGCTGTTGTTACCGTTTCGGCTCGAAACCTGCAAAATGGCGACCGCAGTGCTATTGCTGTAATCAATTATGAAACAGAGCAAAAAGCCTATCAACGCGCTGAAGAACTGTCGAAAGCGGGCATCATTTCCGCCAAAGATTTTGAGGAGGTGCGCCGACGCTACGAGACGGCTAAAACGGCTTATGAGGCGCAGGCGGCGAATATCACGGCGCGGGGCGTAACGGTTACCTCGCCCATCAGCGGCTTTATCAAGAACAGATTAGTCAATCAGGGTGAATATGTTACCGTTGGACAGCCGATTGCGACAATCACCCAGAACCGCCGGTTGCAACTCCGCGCCGAAGCGCCGGAGAAATATTACCGCACGCTGAAAGACGTCAGGACAGCCAATTTCAGGACGGCTTACGACGAAACGCTGTACAAAACCTCGGATATGCGCGGTCGGCTGCTGTCGCTTGGCAAGTCGTCGGGCAACGAGTCGTTTTACGTGCCGATAACGTTTGAGTTCGACAACACGGGCGATATCCTCCCCGGCTCGTTCGCCGAAGTTTATCTGCTGACGGCGCCCATAGAGGCGGCGATTGCCGTTCCTGTCGCTGCGATAACCGAAGAACAGGGATTGTATTTCGTTTATATTCAGCTCGATGAGGAAGGATATCGAAAGCAGGAAGTAAGGCTCGGACCGGACGACGGCGAGCGGGTGCAAATCCTTTCCGGTCTGAAAAGCGGCGACAGAGTGGTTGTCAAGGGCGTCTATCAGGTCAAACTGGCTGCCATATCAAGCATCATCCCCGAAGGGCATACGCACAGCCATTAACTGCGCGGGAACAGTTTTATTCATTAAAAAAAACAGGAAATTATGCTGAACAAAATAATACAGTTCTCGCTCAATAACCGTTTGCTGATACTTGTAGCGGCGGTTTTGCTGATGATGGCGGGTATTTATACGGCTACCGATATGGAGGTTGACGTCTTTCCCGACCTCAACGCGCCTACGGTTGTCGTGATGACCGAAGCTAAGGGGATGGCTGCCGAAGAGGTGGAGCAGCTCGTTACTTTTCCGGTCGAGACGGCTGTCAATGGCGCCACACGTGTCCGTCGCGTCCGTTCGTCGTCAACGACGGGATTTTCCGTTGTCTGGGTCGAATTTGACTGGGGGATGGATATTTACCGAGCGCGGCAAATCGTTTCGGAAAAGTTGGCTATTGTCGGCGACGCCCTGCCCCCGCAAGTCGGCAGTCCCACTCTGGGACCTCAGTCGTCCATCCTTGGCGAGATGATGATCATCGACTTGACGGCTGAACATACTACGTTGCAGGAGTTGCGGACGCTGGCAGATTGGACTATCCGACCGCGTCTGCTTTCGATGGGCGGCGTGGCGCAGGTGTCGGTGCTGGGTGGCGAAATACGCGAATATCAGATACTTCTCGACCCGCAAAAAATGAAACACTACGGCGTCAGTCTCGACGAGGCGCTTGCCATAACGCGCGATATGAACCGCAATGCCTCCGGCGGAGTGCTATATGAATACGGTAATGAATATATTATACGTGGCGTCGTGGCGACAAATAAATTGGATGCGCTCGGCACAACGGTAGTCAAGCTGGCGGGTGGCGCGCCGGTGCTGCTCAGCGATATAGCCGATGTCCGTATCGGCGATAAGGCTCCCAAGCTCGGCGTAGCGTCGTATCATGGCGAACCGGCTGTTTTGCTGACCGTTACGAAGCAGCTGAACACCAGCACACTCGATTTGACGGCAAAGATAGACCGTTCGCTCGACGAACTGAAACAGTCGCTGCCCGCCGACGTGAAAATTTCGACAGATGTTTTCCGGCAGTCGCGGTTTATAGAAAGTTCCATCGGCAACATTAAAGAGGCGCTGTTTGAAGGTGGCATCTTCGTCGTTATCGTGCTGTTTATCTTTCTGATGAATGTGCGCACGACGGTCATTTCGCTTGTTACCATTCCGCTGTCGCTTGTCGTTTCTATCTTGGCCTTGAAGATGATGGGATTGACAATCAATACGATGAGTCTGGGCGGTATGGCTATTGCCATCGGTTCGCTCGTTGACGATGCCATTGTTGACGTCGAAAATGTCTTTAAACGGCTGCGCGAGAACAGGGCGAAGCCCGAAAGCGAACGCCAGAGCGCAATGCAAATCGTGTTTGAAGCCTCGAAAGAAGTGCGTATGCCGATACTCAATTCGACGCTTATCATCGTTGCAAGTTTTGTGCCGCTGTTTTTCCTGTCGGGAATGGAAGGGCGTATGCTGGCGCCGCTCGGAATAGCATTTATCACTGCGCTGTTTGCATCGACGGTTGTGGCGCTGACGCTGACGCCGGTGATGTGCAGTTATATGCTTGTCAATCCGCCTAAGAAAGAAAAATCCGACCGCGAGCCGGTCTGGGTGCAGGGACTCAAATCGCTGTACAGCCGTGCGTTGGCGTGGACGCTGAAATACCGCAAACCGGCGCTGTGGGCTGCTGTGGCGCTGTTTGCGCTTACTATCTTAACCGCCGTCTCGCTTGGGCGCAGCTTCCTGCCGCCGTTCAACGAAGGCTCGCTGACAATCAATGTGAGCACTTTGCCCGGCATCTCACTCGAAGAATCTGACCGTATGGGGCGTATGGCTGAAAATATCCTGCTCTCGGTGCCCGAAATACAGACGGTAGGGCGCAAGACAGGACGCGCCGAGCTTGACGAACACGCCCTCGGTGTGAATGTTTCCGAAATAGAAGCTCCGTTCAAACTCGGCAAACGCTCGAAAGACGCTTTCCTTGCCGATGTGCGCAGCAAACTGAAAATCCTGCCCGGCGCCAATATCGAAATCGGACAGCCCATCTCGCACCGGATAGATGCGATGTTGTCGGGGACGCAAGCCAATATCGCAATCAAACTGTTCGGCGCCGACTTGAACACAATGTTTGCGCTTGGTAATCAGGTGAAAGCGGCTATCAGTGATGTCGAAGGCATAGCCGACCTCAACGTCGAGCAGCAGGTTGAACGTCCGGAGTTGAAAATTACGCCGCGCCGCGAGATGCTGGCGAAATATGGCGTTACGCTGCCCGAATTTGCCGAAATTGTCAATGTGCTGCTTGCCGGCGAGACTGTTTCGCAGGTGTATGAAGGCAATCGTGTGTTTGACCTGACGCTGAAAGTGAATGGCGACAGTCGGGCGACGATGGAACGCATCAAAGACCTCGTTGTCGATGCCGGAAACACAAAAATCCCGTTTTCCAATATAGCCGAAATCACCTCGTCAACAGGTCCCAACACGATTAACCGCGAAAATGTAGGGCGCAAAATCGTCATTTCGGCAAATGTGGCGGGGCGCGACCTGCGTGGTGTCGTCAACGATATACGCGAAAGGGTAAGCGAAAAAGTTTCGTTGCCCGAAGGCTATTTCATCGAATATGGCGGGCAATTCGAGAGCGAGGAAACCGCCTCGCGAACTCTGCTCGTTGCCTCCGCTTTTGCTATCCTTGTGATTTTTATGCTGCTGTTCAACCAGTTCAGGAGCGTGTCGCAGTCGGTCGTTATCCTGCTGAACCTGCCACTTGCGCTTATCGGCGGCGTGTTCATACTCTTTTTCACGGGCGGCGAAATCAGTATTCCCGCCATCATCGGATTTATCTCGCTGTTCGGCATAGCTACGCGAAACGGTATGTTGCTCATTTCGAGATATAATGACTTGCGCAAAGAAAATATCCCGTTAAATGAATGTGTGATGAAAGGCTCGCTTGACCGCCTCAATCCTATCCTGATGACGGCGTTCACGTCGGCGCTGGCGCTTATCCCGCTGGCGCTTGGGGGCGAACTGCCCGGCAACGAGATACAAAGCCCGATGGCGCAGGTCATCCTCGGCGGATTGCTGACCTCGACATTGCTCAACGGCTTTATCATCCCCGTGATGTATTACATCACTCATCGTAAAACGGATATTGAAACATATAAAATTAACTGATTATGAAGAAAATATATATATTATTTGCGGCATTGACCCTTGCCCTGCCGCTTATGGCGCAGGACGAAATAAGCAGGGCGCTGGCGGCTGTCGAAGCTAATAATACGACGCTGAAAGCCCTTCGCGAAGGCGTCGAGGCGCAGAAACTGGAAAACCGGACGGGGATTTATCTTGAAAATCCCGAAGTCGGCTTCAACTACCTTTGGGGCGCACCTAACGTTATTGGCAACCGTACCGATGTCAGCGTGGTGCAAAAGCTTGATTTTCCGACGCTTTCGGGATTGAAAAGCCGTGTCGCCGACGGTCAGAACGAACTCGCCGAACTGCGTTATCTTGCCGACCGTATGGCAATCCTGCTCGAAGCGAAACAGTATTGCATTGATTTGATTTACAGCAATAAAATGTATAACGAGATGCAACTGCGCTGCGCAAATGCCCGAACAATAGCCGCGTCGTACGCCAAAATGCTCGAAAGCGGCGAGGTTAGCCGTATCGAATATAACAAGGCGCAGCTCAACCTCTCGACTGCGGAGGGCGAATTGCAACGCGCAGGTATTGAGCGCGATGCCGTCAGAGCCGAGTTGCGACGACTGAACGGCGGACAGGATATCAGGCTCGAAGGCGACAGCTACGGCGACGATACCCTTCCGCAGGCTTTTGAGGACTGGTATGCCATAGCCGAAACGCGCAACCCTCTGCTCGCTTACGTCAGGCAGGAAATCGAAGTCAGCCGACAGCGCATAAGCCTCAATAAGGCGCAGGGGCTGCCTGTCCTGTCGGGAGGTTATATGAGCGAAAAGGTTGTAGGTGAGCATTTTCGCGGTATCACACTTGGCGTATCCATACCGCTGTGGGCGAACAGGAACAATGTGCGTCGCGCTCAGGCTGCCGCACGAGCCGCCGAGATGCGCCACGAAGATGCTAAACAGCAGTTTTACAATCGCTTGCAGATACTATATGCTCGCGCTGCAGGCTTGGAAACGACGTCTGCCAAGTATCGTGTGGCGCTTGCCGAACTCGACAATACGGCGATGCTCAAACAGGCGCTCGACGCAGGCGAAATGTCGCTGCTCGAGTATCTTCTTGAAACGGCGATGCGCTACGATGCTATCGACAAAGCCCTTGCCGCCGAACGCGATTATCGCCGCGCTGTAGCTGAGCTTGAGATGTATTCGGACTGAAAGTGCGTTTTTACGACTCTTTCCTGAACGCCACGGGTGAGATCCCGACGTGCTTTTTGAAGAATTTCCCGAACGACGACTGGTCGGGGAAGCAGAGTCGGTCGGCTACTTCCTGAACGGTGATTCGCGGCGTGCGGAGCAGATTTTTTGCTTCGACTATCAGCGTGTCCTGAATCCATCGGCTGGCGGAATGATTGCTTTGCTGTCGCAGGATTAGGGACAGATATTGCGGTGTGATACAGAGCTTTTCGGCATAAAACGACACTGCGTGTTCCGTCTTGCAGTGTTCGTTGAGCAGCGTCAGGAAACCGGCGAAAATCTCCTCCTGCCTTGACAGCGGCGCCTCGTGGTGATAGTCTTTCCGCGTAAGCGACAGATTGCCCATTTCGAGTAAAAACTCTTTGATGGAAACCGATATCATTTCTCTGTGAAACAGATGTTTAAACATCAGCATCTTGCGCTTGACGTTTTGCAGGTTGGCATAGAGGAAGGCAAAATCGTCAGGCTCGTAAACGATGAACGGATGGCGTTTGAAATTCATATACGACACTATCGCCGACGGGTCTTTAGGCATATCAAACGAGGCGTCGATAAACGATTTGGCTATCAGCAACATCCATACTTGCGTATTTGGTTCGCTGCTGATCATCTGCGTAATATGTGTCGGCAGTATCCATACGATGCCGTTTGCGGGGATATGATGCGTGTGATAATCAATGGAAATATCTAATCCACCGCGCATTATGCCCAGTAGCGTGAAGGCTTCGCGGCGCGACGGCGACATCGACGAGAGCGCGTCGTCGGTATAAACCTGACGGCGGTCGAACTCCACCAGCAATACTTCGTCGCGAAAATTCTCCAAAGCGACGATTGACTGCTTAAATCGATTAATGTACGGAATCCATTCGGGCGTCATAATACTGATTTTTCTGTTTCGGCTGCAAATATAGTCAGATTATACGTGATTTTGTGTTTTATAGCATATTTTTTTACGTCTTTACCAATAATATTGGCTGTTTTGAAGCGAAAATATTCCATTTTGACCAATTTTGTAGTAATATAAGCCTTTTCAGTTCATTTTGCTGTATGTACTTTTGCGGCGTCAAATTTGTTAATAACAGGACAATGCACTGTGATTTTCGAGACGGTTCAGAACAGTTAAAGTCGCTTCATCGACTTTTTTTGCCGTTTCATCGGGCAAAAAGTACGGTTTAGTCGCTTTTCTGTTGCACGACAGTAATGAAGGGATTAACTTTGCACTCTCGAAATCGACAATAGAATTAAAATGTATAATATAAACGAAATGAAACAGTTAAGTAAAAAATGGCGAATGTTGGTCGGCGTCGTGCTGCTATCGGCGATGTCGGCTGCGACGGCATTTGCGCAGGACACGCTGACGCTGAGTCTGGAACAGGCGATTGAAATTGCGCTGAGCGAAAGTCCGACCATCAGAATCGCCGACAGGGAAATCGAACGGGTCGATTATTCCAAGAAATCGGCATGGTACGGATTGCTGCCTACATTGGACGGGACGGGACAGTATGCCAAGTATATGGTGCCGGGTCAGATGAGTATGATGGGGCAGGTAATGAACTCGCCGACAGACTATAACGCCTCGCTCGGATTGCAGTTGGCGTTGCCGCTCGTAGCGCCGTCGCTGTGGAAATCCATCCAGCTCTCGGAACTGGAAATGCAGATGGCTGTCGAAAAGTCGCGGGCGTCGAAAATCACGCTGCGCAACGATGTAACGAAAGCATATTACAGCATTTTGCTGGCTCAGGACTCGTACAACGTGCTCGAAGAGGGCTACAAGATTGCGAAAGACAATTATGACGAAGCCAAAAAACGCTTTGAAGTCGGATTGAGCGCCGAATACGACTACATCTCGGCGGAAGTGCAGATGACTAACCTGATGCCCAATCTGTTACAGGTCAAGAACGGCATCTCGCAGGCGAAGATGTACCTGAAAGTGCTGATCGGGATGGACGTATCGGTGCCGCTGTCGGTCGTGGGCAATCTTGCCGATTTTGAAAACGAAGTAGCGCTGCGAAGCGCGGAACCGGAAATGGGATTGGTAAACAATACCGATTTGAAACAGCTTGATATTCAGCGCAGTCAGTTGGATAAATCCTTTGAAATACAGCGCTCGCTGCGAATGCCTACACTGGCGTTTTTCAGTCAATACGGCTATTCGGGAATGGGTAACAATGCGACTACCATGAATTTAGGAGGAATGCCCATCGAGGTAGAAAAAAGTTCGGCATGGTACAGTCAGGGAATGTTGATCGGATTGACGTTGAACATCCCAATTTTCCATATCACCGACATTATCAAGGAGAAACAGATAAAAATACAGTCGAACCAGTTGCAGATACAGCGCGAATATTTGGAAAACTCGCTGAATTTTCAGATTCGCACGTCGATTGACAATATGAACAAGACGGTCGAACAGGTCAATGCTGCCAAGATCGCTATTGCGGGCGCGCAGAAGGCATACACCATCTCGACCAAGCGCTACGAAGTGGGCGTAGGCACGATGCTCGAATTGCAGAACGCCGCGCTCGCCGTTACGCAGTCGCAACTGTCGTACCGACAGGCGATATCCGATTTTCTCACGGCAAAAGCCGATTTAGACAAAGTGTTAGGTAACGAATAAAAAACGAATCAAGTTATGAATAATAATAAAAATAAGTATAAGATGAAGATGAAATTGCAAATTGCGGCGCTGACGGCTGTGTCGATCCTCACCGCCTGCACAGGAAATAAAGACGACGCCAGAATGAAGATGGCGGATGAGACGCCGACAGTAAAAGTCGCTCTCGTTACCGAACGCCCCGTTGACCAGATACGGGAATACACGGCGACGGTCGAGGCGGAGGTAACGAACCAAATCGCTCCGATGTCGCCCGTCAGGATAGACCGTATCTATGTCGAAGTGGGCGACCGTGTTGCCAAAGGTCAGAAGCTCGTTCAGATGGACGCCGCCAATCTGACGCAGATCAAACTGCAATTAGACAATCAGGCTGCTGAATTTCTGCGTATTGATGAGCTGTACAAAGTCGGCGGCGTGTCAAAATCCGCTTGGGAGTCGGCAAAAATGGCGCTCGACGTTCGCGAAACATCGTACAAGAATATGCTCGAAAACACTGCCCTGTTAAGCCCTGTCAATGGCGTGGTTACCGCCCGCAATTATGACAATGGCGATATGTACAGCGGTGCGCAGCCGGTGCTGACGGTCGAACAAATCACGCCCGTCAAACTGCTGATCAACGTGTCGGAGACCTATTTCACGCAGGTCAAGAAAGGGCAAAAAGTAACCATCAAATCCGATGTTTACGGCGATGAGGAGTTTGAAGGGACGATCAACCTGATCTATCCGACGATCAACTCCGCCACGCGCACGTTCCCCGTCGAGGTGCGTGTGCCCAATGGCGATATGCGTATCCGTCCGGGTATGTTTGCGCGTGTAACGCTGAATTTCGGGACGCTCAACCACGTCGTCGTGCCCGACCTCGCCATCGTGAAGCAGACAGGCTCAGGCGAACGCTATGTGTTTGTTTATAACGGCGGTAAGGTCTCGCGCCGCGTAGTCGAACTCGGTCGCCGAATGGGGGAAGAATACGAACTCGTATCGGGAATAGATAACAACTCGCAGGTAGTAGTAGCCGGTCAGTCGAAACTGCTTGACGGAACGGAAGTCAGGGTCGAGGAGTAAAAATTAACAATTAAACACAGAAAGAAATGAGTTTATACGAAGGCTCGGTTAAAAAGCCGATTATGACCACGCTATGCTTCGTTGCAGTTGTGGTGTTCGGTCTCTTTTCGCTCAGCAGGTTGCCTATCGACCTGCTCCCCGATATCGAGACAAATACGATAATGGTATTTACTTCGTATCCGGGCGTGAGCGCTTCGGAAATCGAAAATAACGTGTCGCGACCGCTTGAAAACACGCTCAACTCGGTTGCCAATTTGAAGCATATCACTTCAAAATCGTCTGAAAATACATCGCTTATCACGCTCGAATTTGAATATGGATACGACATCGACGTGCTGACGAACGATGTGCGCGACAAGCTGGATATGGTGAAATCGTCCCTGCCCGACGACGCTAACGACCCGATAATCTTCAAGTTCAGCACTGATATGATTCCTATCCTTATGCTGTCGGTACAGGCAACCGAAAGTCAGGCGGCGCTCTACAAGATTCTCGACGAGACGGTAGCCAATCCGATTGCACGTATCGCGGGCGTAGGTACGGTTTCCATTTCGGGAGCGCCTCAGCGCGAAATCTACGTCTATTGCGACCCCAACAAGCTCGAAGCGTATAACCTCACGATCGAGGGTATCAGCGCTGTCATCGGAGCTGAAAATATGAACATTCCGGGCGGTAATTTCGACATCGGCAATCAGACTTATTCGCTGCGTGTCGAGGGCGAGTTTACGGATGCGCATCAGATGGATAACATCGTTGTCGCCACTTACAACGGCGCGAATGTCTATCTCCGCGATGTTGCCGAGATTAAGGATACCGTACAGGAACGCGCTCAGGATGTGTATAATAACGGCGTTAAGGGCGCGATGATAATCATTCAGAAACAATCGGGCGCCAATACGGTGGAAATAGCAAATAAGGTGCGTGCACTGCTGCCCGACCTGCAAAAAAAGCTGCCGCCCGATGTGAAACTCGGCGTCATTGTCGATTCGTCTGATAACATTAATAATACGATAGGCAGTTTGACCGAAACGGTGCTCTTTGCATTGCTTTTTGTTGTGATTGTCGTGTTCTTTTTCCTCGGACGCTGGCGGGCGACGGTCATTGTGGCAATTACTATCCCGCTCTCACTCGTCGCATCGTTTATCTATCTGGGAATGACGGGTTCGTCGCTTAATATCATCTCGCTGTCGGCGCTTTCGATAGCGATAGGTATGGTGGTGGACGACTCCATTGTAGTGCTCGAAAATATCACTACGCATATCGAACGAGGCTCGGAGCCTAAACAAGCGGCGGTGCACGGCACCAACGAGGTCGCCCTCTCGGTTATCGCCTCGACGCTGACGATTGTCGCCGTGTTCTTCCCGCTGACGATGGTTTCGGGTATGTCGGGCGTGCTGTTCAAACAGCTTGGCTGGATGATATGTATCATCATCGGTATCTCGCTGGCGGTGTCGCTGACGCTGACGCCTATGCTAAGTTCGCAGCTGCTTCGTCTTCAAAAGAAACAGACCAAAGCCTTCCGCTTTTTCTATCGTCCGATAGAGAAATTCCTCGACAAGATTGATGTGGTATATTCGCGGATGCTGAACTGGTCGATGCGCCACAGGACAGTGGTAATATTAAGCGGACTGGCGTTTTTTGCCCTCAGTATGCTGTGCGTTTCGGGTATCAGTACCGAGTTTATCCCCACACAGGATAGCGGTCGTATCGGCGTAACGCTCGAACTGCCTATCGGTACGCGCAAAGAAATTGCGAAAGAACTTGCCACCGAGCTTGCCGACAAATGGCTGTCGGATGAAAAATATCATGTCGTAACCTGTAACTTCCGCGTCGGACAGGCTGACGGAGACAATACTTTCGCCTCGATGCAGGACAACGGTCCGCATATTATCTCGTTCAATATCAGCCTGACAGATCCCGAAGACAGAAATGTTACTCAGGATGAAATCTGCGATATTATGCGAGCCGACATACAGGCATATCCCGACTTTAAAAAATTTCAGGTGATGTCGGGCGGCGGAATGTCTATGATGGGTGGCAGCAGCAGCGCCGACTTCGAGATTTACGGCTACGATATGACGGAAACCGACCGTCTGGCGGCAGAGCTTGAAAGTCAGCTGCGCGGCGTGAAAGGCGTTGCCGAAGTGATGGTCAGCCGCGGTGATTACCAGCCCGAATACAGGGTGGAGTTCGACCGCGAGAAACTTTTGATGTTCGGCGTAAACCTTGCAACGGCAGGCACATATCTTCGTAACCGCTTTAACGGCGCTACTGCATCGCGCTATCGCGAAGACGGTGAAGAATACGACATCGTAGTGCGCTATGCCCCGCAGTTTCGCGAAAGCATCGAGTCAATAGAAAATATCCTGATATACAACTCGCGCGGACAGGCTATGAGAGTCAAAGACCTTGGCGAAGTCGTTGAGCGCGAATCGCCTCCGAGCATCGACCGCAAAGACCGCGAGCGTATCGTTACCGTCTCGGCTATGCCGGGTCCGAGAGTGCCGCTCGGCGATGTAGTGATTGCAGGTCAGGCTATTATAGCTAAAATGGACGTCCCGTCGGACATCGCTATTCAGATAGCCGGTTCTTACGAAGAGCAGCAGGACTCGTTCCGCGACCTCACGACGCTCGCTATCCTTATCGTGCTGCTGGTGTTCATCGTGATGGCGGCGCAGTTTGAGTCGCTCACCAATCCGTTCATCATAATGTTCTCGCTGCCCTTCGCTTTCAGCGGCGTCATCCTGATGCTGTTTATCACCAATACTACGCTGAACATAATGAGTATGCTCGGCTCTATAATGCTGATCGGTATCGTCGTTAAGAACGGTATCGTGCTGATAGACTTCACCGGTCTGTGTCGCGAACGAGGGCAGGGCGTGATAAGCGCCGTCGTAACGGCAGGCAAAAGCCGTCTGCGTCCCGTGCTGATGACTACGCTGACAACCATTCTCGGTATGATACCTATGGCTGTGCTATCGGGACAAGGCTCGGAGATGTGGCGCCCGATGGGTATTGCCGTCATCGGCGGTCTGACCGTCTCGACCGTGCTGACCCTGATTTTCGTCCCGACGCTCTACTGCACATTTGCAGGCGTGGGTATCAAACGTGCACGCAAATCGCTGCGTAAGAAACGCGAATTGCAGGAATACTTCGATTCGCATAAACAGTATATCATCAAGAACAAGAAATAATTTATGAAAGCTATATTTATACCATACAATCAGGCGTTCAAAGAGCGCCTGATTGAAATGCTCGAAAGGTCGAACATACGCGGATTTACTATGTGGGAACAGGTGCAGGGACGCGGCAGCCATAAGGGCGAACCTCATTACGGCAGTCACGCCTGGCCTACGATGAACTCAGCTATCCTGACCATCGTCCCCGACGAAGCCGTTGACAGCCTGCTCAAAAAAATCCACGCCATCGACCTCGAAGCCGAGCTGCAAGGACTGCACGCCTTCGTTTGGAATGTGGAGAAGGGGGTTTAAAAATCGACAGACACACGCAGGTTGATTTGTCGTCCGGTAAGATAATTGGGAACGGCGTGTTGCTGATTGTAAATATCTGTAATCCAGTAGTATGAGCCGGTGTTGTCGATGTCAAAGAGATTAAAGAGATCGATTCCGAGCCATACATTTTTGAAATTGCGGAAGACGCCACGATCCATCAGTGCGCTTTCGCCGCTGGCAAGTTGGTAGGTTACGCCGATATCGACGCGGCGATAGGGTGGAGTACGGTGATAGCCGGCTTCGTAACCTTTGCGGGGCACCGTAACGGGAATGCCGCCCGCAAGTACGCCCTTGAGATTGAGCATAATACGCTTGTTGTTAGGATAATAATCCTGAAAAAACAGCGACAGATTGTAAAGTTGACTGTTGGGCATCGGCGCCTTGGTAACGCCACGGATAGTCTGCTCCGACTGCATCAGCGACAGGCTAAGCCACGAATCGGTGCCGGGTACAAACTCGCCGAACAACTTCATATCCACCCCCGCTATATAGCCCGTAGCGCAGTTTTCGCCGTAATAGCGGATTTTCACATTATCGACAGTATAAGGATTGATGTTGTCTAATCTTTTGTAATACAGCTCGGTAGTGAATTTAAAATTGCGTCCGGCAGCCAGAAATGCATAGTCGCCGCCACCGATAAAATGGATTGAGCGTTGCGATTTTAGGCGGTCGTTCAGCAGGATAATGCTGTTGCCGTTCTCGTCGGTCGTTTCGATACGCAACTCTTTGTAGAAAGGCGGCTGATAATAGAAACCTGTGGCGAAACGGAACGTAAAATCTTGATTTGCAGTAGGAATAAAACCTATCGACAAACGCGGACTGAAAATGGCTTCGCGATTGTAATCCCAGTAACTGCCCCTTATGCCACCTATCAGAGTGAACATACCCTGAGCTGTACGAAATTTGAAAACATCCTGAATATAAGCCGAATAGCGAGTGCTTTCCAATTTGTTGTCGGAAAACAGATTTGCTATCACGTTAACGTCCGTTCCGGTTTGCGGCAGCGAATATCCGGCAGAGTCGCGCCGTTCCCATTCGCTGATTTTATCTGTTATGAGTTCGCGTTGAACATTCAGTCCCCACTTAATCGTATGAACAGCAGCGAGTTGTGAAATGCCGTACAAGCCTGCAGTTGCGACGGTTGCCGACAGGCGGTTGCGTGCGTGTTCGTGAAAATATGCCAGTGACAATGCCTCTACCGGATTTTCGATCTCGTCCGAAGCTACCCTGTTCAGGGCGTAAGTGCTTGTGATGTCGTAACTTTCTTCCTCGCGGGTATTGAATGCCGACAGCTGCAATCCGATTTCGGTTTTCTCATTAACGTTGTGTTTCAGTGTCGCCGCGCCAAAAAGCGTTTCAAATTTATCGCGTTCCCTGCCATCGAAGTAAACGGTGAAAGTCTGCGGTTTGTTGGCTGTCCCGAATTTTGTGTCGCGTTCGTGAGGCGTGAAACGGTAGTTGTTCGACGACACATTGCCAAGGAAATTCAGCTCCCAGCGCGACGTAAACCGATAGGTCATATATGTCTGGAAATCAATAAAAACGGGATTGTATTCCGCTTTTGTGTCCATAGTGCCGAGCAGCGAGCGGTTTGTTTTGTAGCGCAGTCCCGTAACCTGCGAAAATTTGCCTGCCGAACTGCCGACGTAAGCGTTTGCGCCAAGGAAACTTGCTGTTACAGAGCCTTCAAGCGCAGCAGGTTTTTTGTAGGTGATGTCGAGCACCGAACTCATCTTATCGCCATAACGCGCCTCAAATCCGCCTGCCGAAAAACGCACTTCTTCGGTCATATTAGGATTGATAAAACTCAAGCCTTCCTGTTCGCCCGAACGTATCAGCAAGGGTCGGAACACTTCTATGCCGTTGACATACACGATGTTCTCGTCGTAGCTGCCGCCTCGCACAGAATATTGCGAGCTTAGTTCGTTGCTCGACGACACACCGGCTTGCGTAATGACAAGGCTCTCGATGCTGCCGCCCGACGGGTCGGGCAAAATCCTCATACGTTGAGCATCAAGCGTTTCCAGCGTACTTGTGTTGCGACGCGCCGCCGTAACCTCCACCTGTCCAAGCTCAAGCGACATATAATTCATCTGCACGTTGACGCGCATATCCGACGCGACGGTCGGGATAATCCGCTCGGCTTTGTTGTAGCCCAGACACGAAAAAAGCAGGGTAACCGAGTCGCCCTCGGCAACCGAAAGCGAATAATATCCTTTCTCGTTGGTTATCGCCCCCGTCATCGTGTTTTTTACCTGAACAGCAACAAGTTCGACAGGATTACCGTCGGCGTCTCTGACATTTCCGGAAATCTGCACACGCTTGCCCTGAGCCAATGCAACGACATCGACAAACAACAGCAATAGCGCCGTAACTGCGCTAACTTTCATCACGTTTCTAATCATTTACAACATAATTAACGTAAAAAATGCGCAAAGCGTATATTTCTGCCTGTGCGAAATTTGCATTTCGTTTTTTATTCGTACCTTTGTCTTGATATGAATCGTAAAGAAGAGACAGTAAGCGATATGACGCGAGGGCAAACCGACGGACTTAAAACCGTTGTACTCGGCGCCGGCAATGTCGCGACGCATTTATCGGAGGCTTTTGTACGCGCCGGACACGCTGTCGTTCAGGTGTTTAGTCGCACTGCTGAACATGCGAGTGAGCTTGCCGTACGGTTGCAAACGTCGTGGACAACTTCAACTGACGCTATTCGTCAGGATGCTGATCTATACGTTTTTGCTGTCAGCGACGATGCTTT
This sequence comes from Tannerella sp., assembly GCA_031272455.1. GTDB lineage: Bacteria > Bacteroidota > Bacteroidia > Bacteroidales > Tannerellaceae > Tannerella. Next base: position 25,311 of record JAISTS010000033.1, read on the forward strand.
GGAAAGCTTGATAAAGGCTGTTCGCCCTAACGGCGGACTTTGGCTGCATACGGCAGGGAGCGTGCCGATGGATGTGTTCGGGACGATGGCGCGATGTGGCGTTCTGTATCCGCTCCAGACATTTTCGCGCAGCAGAAATGTGGATTTCAGCCGTATCCCGCTTTTCGTTGAAGCCCGACAACGCGACGATGAGGAATTGCTGCTCAATCTTGCCCGCAGTCTGTCGTCCGAAGTGCGCGTAATCAATTCGGCACAACGTAAATATCTCCACTTGGCTGCTGTTTTTGCCTGCAATTTCGCGAACAATATGTATGCGCAGGCGGCTGAAATCCTCAAAAAAGCGGACATCCCTTGGCAAACGCTACTGCCGCTGATAGATGAAACGGCGGCTAAAGTGCATAATCTCACGCCATTACAGGCACAAACCGGACCGGCTGTGCGCAACGACCGTCGCGTCATCGAAATGCAAAAAGCGCTGATAGAAGACGCCGAACTCAAAAATATTTACGAACTGATTAGTAACCAGATATTTAAATACTCAAAATATGAGCAGTATAAATTATGATTTACGCACGATAAAAGGTTTTCTCTTCGACGTTGACGGAGTGTTATCCTGCGATTGTATCCCGCTTGCAACCAACGGCGACCCTATGCGTATGGTTAATATAAAAGATGGCTATGCGTTGCAACTTGCTGTAAAACAGGGATATCACGTTGGCATCATTACCGGAGGCTATACCGACAGCGTACATATTCGTTTCGAGCGCCTCGGAATACGGCATATTTATATGCGAAGTTCGGTTAAACTTGCTGATTATGAGGATTTTTTAAGCAAAACCGGTCTCCGCGACGATGAGGTGATGTACGCAGGCGACGATATTCCCGACTACGAAGTGATGTCGCGCGTCGGTCTGCCGGTCGCTCCGGCATCAGCCGCACCCGAAATCAAGCAGATAGCCAAGTATATATCACCTCTCAGCGGAGGCGAAGGGCTTGCCCGCGAAATCATCGAACAGACGATGAAAGCGCAGGACAAATGGATGAAGGGCGACGCTTTCGGGTGGTAACGTTAACGGCTTTATTTGCCGCTCCGTTTCTCGCGTTTTTCCATATAACCGGTCAGCATCAGCGTCAGAGCGCCGTCGCCCGTAACGTTGCAGGCAGTACCAAAGCTGTCTTGCAGAGCGAAGATGGTCAGCATCAGCGCCGTCCCTGTGGCGTCGAAACCGAGAACGCTGACGATAAGCCCAAGCGACGCCATCACCGTACCGCCCGGAACGCCCGGCGCACCGATAGCAAAAATGCCGAGCAGCAGACAGAAAAGCGCCAATGTCGTAGGCGAGGGCAGCGTCCCGTAGAGCGTCTGCGACACCGTCATCACAAAAAATGTCTCCGTCAGCACCGAGCCGCAGAGGTGGATATTGGCAAAAAGCGGTATCCCGAAATCCAGCATATCGCGTCGCAGCGCATCCGATTTGCGGGCGCAACCCAGAGCGACGGGCAGCGTGGCGGCAGACGACATCGTGCCGACAGCCGTCAGATAAGCCGGACCGTAGTGCCGCAGGACGCGCAAGGGATTTTTACTCGAATACGCGCCTGCAAGCAGGTATAGCAGCGCCAGCCATAAGAAATGTCCGGCTATTACGATGAGTATGACCACAAGAAATACCGGAAGCTGCTTCGTTATCGAGCCTTCGTAGGTCAGCGAGCAGAATGTGCAGGCAATGAAAAACGGCAGGATGGGTATAATCACCTTTGTAACAATGGAAATGACCATTTTCTGAAACTCATCCAAAGCGCCGATAAACTTATCAGCCTTGTTCCAGACTGCTGCAAGTCCTATCAAAACCGAGAAGACAAGCGCACTCATCACAGGCATAATTTGCGGTATTTGCAGGTCGAAAATGACAGCAGGCAGCTCCCTGTTTCCGCTTACATTGCTGACAATATTCAGGTTAGGTATGATAGCATAACCCGATGCAACAGCAAAAAACGCCGCTCCTATACTCGATATGTACGCGAGGATAAGCGCTATCCACAGCAGACGCGAGGCATTGCTGCCGAGTTTAGTGATCGATGGCGCAATAAAGCCAATGATTATCAGTGGAATAGCAAACATTACCACCGCGCCGAGCAGTTTTTGCAAAGTAACGACTACCTGCATCACGGCGTCATTGGCAACGAAACCGATGGCGATACCGATGCCCAGCGCTACGACTAATCTGACGGGCAAACTTCCCAGTATTTTTTTTATTGCAAGTTGCACGATTTTTTACAGCGTACGGATTTTTATATTCCTGAACCAGCAGTTATATCCGTGGTCCTGCAGTCCTATATAGCCTTCTTTGGCGGGTCCTTCCTTGAAGCCGGGCCAGTCTTTGAACTTGCTTTTCGATACCATATCGTACCATTCGGGCGTCCAGAGGGTGTATTCAACGACTTTGACGCCGTTCTGGATATGTTCCGCCTTGCCGTCTTTGACGCGGATTACGATTTTGTTCCATTCGCCGGCGGGATTGGCATTCTGCGGTAGCGCAGGTTTGAGGTCGTAGAGCGAGCCGGCAAGGTGGTTCGTCAACTTGTTGTCGTCTGCACCCCAGTTGTCAAGCACCTGCACTTCCGGTGCGGCATAATAGATCGGTTTTCCCGGGTATTCGACGATGTAGTAGAAGATACCCGAATTACCTTCATTCTCGATTTTCCATTCGAGAGACAGCTCAAAGTTGCCATACTTCTTCGTCCCGAACAGGATGTCGCCGTTCTGTCCGCGTCCTTTTTGCTCGCCGCGGACAACTTTCATTGCGCCGTCGTCGATAATCCAGTTAGCCGCCATTTCGGTAGCGTTACATTTGCGCCAGCCGTCGAAGCTTGTCCCGTCGAACAGGAGAGTCCAGCCTTCGCTCTTTTCCTGTGCTGTCAGCGTGTTGTTTTGCGCTGAAACTGTGATTGATACACAAGCAAGCATAAGCATTGCCATAAATAAATTTTTCTTCATGATGTCAATTATTTTGAATTAAAAACGCGGTAAAGATACGATTTTTTATTTTTATGCCGTATATTTGCAGTAAAATTTTCAAAAACAATGAAGCATAAAATAGCGCCATCGTTATTATCAGCCGATTTTATGAATCTGCAGCGCGACGTGGAGATGATAAACGCGAGCGAAGCCGACTGGCTGCATCTCGACGTGATGGACGGCGTGTTCGTTCCGAACATCTCGTTTGGTTTTTCTGTACTTGATGCGCTCAAAGGCGTAGTAACCAAGCCCATGGATGTGCATCTGATGATTGTCGAGCCGCAGAAATTCATTCGCGAAGTGGCGGCGGCAGGCGCCTATATGATGAATGTGCATTACGAAGCCTGCGTGCATCTTAACCGTACTGTGGCGGCGATCAAAGATGCCGGTATGAAGGCTGCTGTTACGCTCAATCCGCATACGCCCGTCTCGTTGCTCGAAGATATTATCGGCGAGCTGGATATGGTGCTGCTGATGTCGGTCAATCCGGGCTACGGGGCGCAAAAGTTTATAGAACACTCTGTCGAAAAGACGCGCCGCCTGAAACAGATGATTACTGAAAAAGGCTTGCCGACGCTGATAGAGATCGATGGCGGGGTGAATTTGGACACGGCGAAACGCCTGCTCGACGCCGGCGCCGACGTGTTGGTGGCGGGCAGTTTTGTGTTCGGAGCAGCCGACCCGATAGCGACCATTAGAGCATTGAAGAGTTTATAAGGTAATATATTTCAATATGTTATGATCGAGGAATTACAAAAGCGACCTTTTGTAAGACCGCTGTTATTGTGGATTGCAGGCATCATTTTGCAGGTCTGCTTCCCGCTCAGTGAGCTATCGGTTTGGTTGTTGCTGCCCGTAGCGATAGTCGTGGTCATATCATTTTGTTTTTCGGGAAAACAGTCTGCTCCGGTTTACAGTTTTCGCTGGCTCTGGGGCGTGTTGATTTCGTGTGTCATCATTTTTATGTCTATCCGTACGACTGATTATATGGAAACGCACGACCCGCCCAAAGCCGAACGTCTGATGCAAAAAGCTCGCGAAACGCAGACTTACCTTGCCCATAAACTTGATAATCTGCAACTTTCGGACAACGAAAAATCCATCCTTGCAACGATTACGATAAGCTACCGTCAGACATTGCCACGTGAGACGCGCCGCCAGTTTTCGACTGTCGGCGTCGCGCATATCTTGGCAGTCAGCGGTTTTCACGTCGGGATAGTTTACGGGGCATTGCTGCTGGCGCTGTCTTTTCTTCCGCGACGGCGGGGGTTCGGCTATCTGAAAACTGCACTTATATTTCTGGGAATATGGACTTTTGCCTTTATTGCCGGGCTGGGCGTTTCGACCGTGCGGGCGACGATAATGATTTCGATTTATCTTGTCGGCAAAGCTTTCGGGCGGCGTCCCGAACGCTATAACACGCTGGCTGCAGCGGCGTTTATCCTGCTCGTTTACAATCCTTATAACCTTTTCGACATCGGGTTTCAACTGTCGTTTACCGCCGTGTTCTTCATTTTTTTGATTCAGCGACCCCTGTCAAATCTCATTCCCGTGCGCAATCCTTTGCTGAAAACGCCTTGGGATATCCTGACGGTTACGACAGCGGCTCAAACCGGAGTAATGTTTCTTTGCTGCTATTATTTTGGGACGTTTACTACCGTATTTCTGATTGCCAATCTCGTTTTGTCGCTGATAGCCACGGCATTGATACCGTTGGGTTTGCTATGGATGCTACTGCCTGCGGGATTGCCGTACGTTGCACCTCTGCAATGGCTTGTCGAGACGCTGATGCACGGTTTTATGTGGTTTATCTCACGTTTATTCATAATACCTTGGGCGTCGTTGCCCATACGTTTCGACTGGGTAACAACAATTTGTGCCTACATATCCCTGCTGACGCTTATCAGGTTTTTCTATAATCGTCGCGCGCGTACATTAATTATATCTTTATCCGTTCTGCTGGCGACGATTATTTGGGGAATGTTTTGATATACGTATCCATATCCTTGTCGCCGCGCCCCGAAACCGTCAGTACGACGACGTCGGATGGCGAAAAGTGCATTTTTTTCAGCGCTCCGAGTGCGTGTGCGCTTTCGAGGGCGGGGATGATGCCTTCAAGTCGCGTCAGCTCAAAAGCGGCTTCGAGCGCCTCGTCGTCGTTGACGGCAAGCACTTCGGCGCGTTTCACTTCGGCAAGATAGGCGTGTATCGGTCCGATGCCCGGATAATCCAGACCTGCGGAGATGGAATACGGCTCTTCTATCTGTCCGTCTGCGTCCTGCATCAGCAGTGTGCGGGCGCCGTGGATAATGCCTTCGCGCCCCAGCCGAATGGTCGCCGCGCTCATTCCCGAATCGACGCCTTTGCCGCCCGCTTCGGCAAGTGTTATCTTAACGCGCTCATCTTCAAGATAATGATATATCGTCCCTGCCGCATTGCTGCCTCCGCCAACGCAGGCTACCAGTTGGTCGGGATAGTCGCAACCTTCTTTTTCCGCAAGTTGCCATTTAATCTCCTCACTGATAACGGATTGCAGCCGCGCCACCATATCGGGATAGGGATGCGGTCCGACAGTCGAGCCGATGATATAAAACGTGTCCGAAGGATGGCAGCACCAGTCGCGGATAGCCTCGTTGGTAGCATCTTTGAGCGTCATATTGCCCGATGTTACGGGCACGACTTCTGCGCCGAGCATCTGCATACGCTGCACGTTGGGCTGCTGGCGTTCGACGTCGGTCTTGCCCATATAAACGACGCAGGGCATATCCATCAGGGCGCAGACTGTTGCCGTCGCCACGCCGTGCTGACCGGCGCCCGTCTCGGCGATAATGCGTTTTTTGCCCATCCGCCGCGCCAGCAAAATCTGACCTATGGTGTTGTTAATCTTGTGTGCGCCGGTGTGGTTGAGGTCTTCGCGTTTGAGATACAGTCGGCAGCCGTACTTGTCGCTCATCCGGCGGGCGAAGTAGAGCGGCGACGGACGACCGGCATAGTCGTTCAGCAAACGATGGTATTCGCGCTTGAACGATTCGTCTTCGAGAACGGTCAAATAGGTGTCCTGCAATTCTTTAACACAACGGTACAGTATTTCGGGGATATACGCGCCACCGAAATGACCGTAATATCCTTTTTCGTTAATTTGATATTTATTCATTAATCTATGTTATTTAATTTCAAACCCTAATGCGTTGATATAGTCGGTGTTATGTATGCAGTTTTCAAACCTGCTGTTTTCCGCCATATCGAGCAATGCTTGACGCATGGTTTTTTGGTCGGGGCGCGTTTCGCGCATTTCCCTGTAAGTGCCGCGAGGTGATTCCACATAAGCGACAACGGCGTCCCAATTATCAGGGTCTTTGACAGTTATGAACGACGAGCCGCCCATTTTCTTATAGGGCCAGAACGTCCATCCTATATTATTTTCTTCCATTGCCTGACGGAACGCCGACATCCATTCGTTCGTGTTATGCCCGATTTCGCCCATATACATCGGTCGGTTCGACTTGTCGCGAAACTCGATATACGAGCGGATAGCCTCAGCCGTTGCCTCGCCCCCGTAGCGGTGGCAGGTATATATCACCTGTTCGTCGAACGATGCGTCCGTGCTGAGCGGCTTAAAATTGCTGTTCCACTGCGGCGCTCCGAACAGCACGATATGGTTGGGGTCAACCTTGCGTATCTCAGCCAGAGTGCGTCTGTACAGCGGTTCGAGCAGCAGATTCAGGCTGTCGGTATTGAAATACGGCGCAATCGGCTCGTTCATCAGTTCGTAGCCGAGAATGACAGGCTCATTACTGTAATAATCAGCGATTTTCACCCAGATGTCAATAAATTTTTGCTGCGACGTTTCGCTCTCGAAGAGCCATGGATAGCCATAGCTGTCGTCGATATTGTCGCCCGTCTGCCCGCCCGGAGCATCGTGCATATCGAGTATCAAGAACAAACCGGCGTCGCGGCACCAGCCGACAAGCGAATCAATACGCGCGAAACCGTCCTGAGCCGCATAAAGACCCATATAATCCTCATCTGTAAACAGTTTGTAATGGAACGGCAGGCGGATGGTGTTGCATCCGATCTTGCTCAGGAAGTCGATATCAGACTTCGTAACGTAGTTGTCCTTGTACTTTTTCCAGAACTCGGCGACAAAATCCGGACCGACCATCTCGCTGAAAGCCTGATTGATACGTCCCGCAGAATTTGTCCGCTGGAAATGAAACATATAGCCTTCGGGATTGAGCCAGTTGCCGAGGTTGGTACCCCGGATAAGGAGTTTATGCCCGTCGGGAGTTATCAGGTCGTGCCCGCTGACACGGACAAACGAATCGCTTGCTGCCGCTTCGCGCTCATCGGCTTTGCGACAACCTGCGATAAAAGAAGAAGCTAATAATAAGACAATTAGTATTTTTTTCATAGCAAAAACCTTTTAAAACACGGCAAATATAGTATAAATCAGGGAATAATTGACTACTTTTGCAGCCAAAAAATATAAATGAAGCTATCTTTTCTGAGTTTGGCGAGCGGGAGCAGCGGAAATTGCTATTATCTGGGAACGCCTGAGTACGGCATCCTGATTGACGCAGGGATAAGCGTCAGGCAGATAAAAAAAGTCCTGAAAGATAAAGGCATCGAATTTGAGAGTATTATAGCTGTAATAGTTACGCACGACCATAACGACCACATAAAAACGGTAGGTTGCCTTGGCGAAAAACATAATTTGCCGATTTATTCGACCGACAAAGTGCACGAAGGCATCACCAAAAGTCCACATGTGAAAAAGCCTCTCTATCAGGCTAAAAGAGTTATCGAGAAGGGTAAGCCGTTCACAATCCGCGATTTAAGTATCGAAGCATTTGAAGTGCCTCACGACAGTTGCGACAACGTAGGCTATCTGATCGGCTTTGGCGACAAGCATTTTGCCATTGCCACCGATGTAGGACACGTAACAGATGTCGTGCGTGATAATCTGCTGAAAGCCAATTATTTTGTTCTCGAAACGAATTACGACGAAGAGATGCTCCAACAGGGCAGCTATCCCGATTTCTTGAAAGAGCGCGTCGCCGGACCCAACGGACATCTAAGTAATCACGCCGCCGCCGAATTTCTCGCAACGCATTATGTGCCAAGCTGGGAAGCCGTTTGGCTGTGCCATTTGAGCCGCGAAAACAACCATCCCGATCTGGCGCAGAAAACTGTGGAAATACGACTTGCACAGGATGGGATTGTCGCAGGTAAAGATGTGAATGTCAATGTGCTGAAGCGAATGACGCCTTCCGATATTTTTATTCTCGGCTAAAGTGTGCAGCGGAATATTTCGCTGATTTTTACTCATAAACGCTGGAGAAAAAGGAAAAAATCGTACCTTTGCCGTCCGAAACAAATACAGACGCGATGGAGGTGGCAATCATCAAATACAACGCAGGCAATATCCGCTCGGTGGATTATGGTCTTAAACGGCTGAATATCACGCCTGTAATTACTGATGACCCCGAACTGATACTTAAGGCGGATAAAGTGATTTTCCCCGGTCAGGGCGAGGCAAGCACCACTATGCGCTATCTGCGCGAGCGTCGTTTGGACGAGCTTATAAAAGGTCTGAAACAGCCTGTTTTGGGCATTTGTATAGGTATGCAGTTGCTTTGTCGCCATTCGGAAGAGGGCGATGTGGACTGTCTTGGAGTGTTCGACGCCGAAGTGAAGCGTTTCGTTCCGCTGCGGCACGAAGAAAAGATACCGCACATGGGCTGGAACACTTTGACTGATGTGCGCAGTCCGTTATTTGACTCCTCGCTCGAAGGTCGATATGTCTATTTTGTTCACAGTTACTATGTTCCCGTAACGGGCGCGACTGTTGCGACGACGGATTTTATTCATCCGTTCAGCGCGGCGATGCAGAAAGACAATTTTTTCGCCGTACAGTTTCATCCCGAAAAAAGCGGTGAAGTAGGCGAGCGTATATTGTTGAATTTCTTGAAATTATAACTTGCGATGATAGAGATTATTCCGGCAATAGATCTGATAGACGGCAAGTGCGTGAGGTTGACGCAAGGCGATTACGACACGAAAAAGATTTACAGCGAAGACCCGCTCGAAGTCGCCCGTTCGTTCGAAGACAATGGCATTCGTCGCTTGCATGTCGTTGATTTAGACGGTGCAAGAGAGGGCAGGATAGTCAATTATCGCGTTCTGGAACGTTTGGCTGTGCGCACTTCGCTCGTGATTGATTTCGGGGGCGGACTTAAGAACGACAGCGATATTAAAACAGCGTTTGAGTGTGGCGCTCAGATGGTTACGGGTGGCAGCATAGCTGTTCGCGAGCCGGAAAAGTTTGCCGACTGGCTCAAGCGTTACGGAAACGAAAAAATCATACTCGGTGCTGATGCCAAAAACGGGAAAATCGCCGTCGGAGGATGGCAGGAAACGACCGATGAGGCTTTGTTGCCTTTCATCGAAACGTATTTCCAAAAAGGCATCCGCAAAGTTATCTGTACCGAAATCAGCCGCGATGGGATGTTGCAAGGCGCTGATATAGAGTTGTATAAAGAAATACTGTCCGCTTTGCCGGAGATTTATTTGATTGCCAGTGGGGGAGTGAGTTCTTTGGCTGATATTGAGCGACTTGAGGCGGCAGGCGTGCCGGCGGTGATTTTTGGGAAAGCTATATACGAAGGGCGCATACGGTTGAAAGACCTGCGACCATTTATTGATGTTTCAAATAATTGAAAATTAGATGCTTGCGAAACGAATAATTCCCTGTTTGGACATCAAGGACGGCACGACGGTCAAAGGCGTCAATTTTGTCAATTTTCGCGATGCGGGCGACCCTGTGGAGCTTGGCGCCGAATATAGCAGTAAAGGCGCTGATGAGCTTGTGTATCTGGATATTACGGCGTCGCATGAAGGACGCAAGACCTTTACCGAACTTGTCAAACGCATTGCGGCGCATATAAATATCCCGTTTACAGTTGGTGGTGGCATACACGAACTCTCTGATGTAGAGACACTTCTGAACGCCGGAGCCGACAAAGTGTCCGTCAATTCGGCGGCTTTGCGCAAACCGGAACTTATCGACGATATTGCGCAACACTTTGGAAGTCAGGTCTGTGTCGTGGCTATCGACGCCAACCTTGAGGCTGACAGGTGGAATTGCTATCTCAACGGAGGTCGAATCCCGACAGGTAAAGACCTGTTTCAGTGGGCAGAAGAGGCTGAAAATCGAGGCGCCGGCGAGATACTGTTTACGAGTATGACTCACGACGGCGTAAAAACCGGTTATGCCAACGACGCTCTTGCTGAATTAGCGGAAAGGCTTCATATTCCGATAATTGCATCAGGAGGAGCAGGCGCTGTTGAGCATTTTTATGAAGCCTTTGCCGTCGGAAAAGCCGATGCTGCGTTGGCGGCAAGCGTGTTTCATTTTGGCGAAATTGACATTAGCGAACTGAAACGGGAATTGCAGGCGAAAGGTATTAATGTACGTAATTTGAACGAAAAAATATGAACTTAAACTTCGATAAATCAGGCGGTTTGATTCCCGCCATCATTCAGGATGCGCAAACGGGCAGCGTATTGATGCTGGGCTTTATGAACCAAGAAGCATACAATAAAACGCTGGAAATAAAAAAAGTAACCTTTTTTAGCCGCACACGTCAGTGCCTGTGGACAAAGGGCGAAACGAGCGGAAATTATCTGCATGTCGTTGATATTCTGGTCGATTGCGACAATGACACTCTGCTGATAAAAGCCCGTCCCGACGGACCGGTTTGTCATACGGGCGAGGATACCTGTTTTGGAGAAAAAAATGGCGAAGGTGTATGTTTTCTCGCTTATCTTCAGGATTTTATCGAACGTCGATATCACGAGATGCCCGAAGGCTCATACACGACCTCGCTCTTTCGCGATGGCGTGAACCGAATGGCGCAAAAAGTGGGCGAGGAGGCTGTAGAAACGGTTATTGAGGCGACAAACGGCACCGACGAGCGCTTTATTTACGAAGCCTCAGACCTGATTTACCACCTCATCGTGCTGTTGACCAGCAAGGGTTATAGCCTGAAAGATATAGCTAATGAACTGAAAAACAGACATAAATAAAATATGGAAGACGAAATTTTGATACAGCTTGAGGACGCGGAAATCAGTATTGACGAGAATGTCGTGCTGCATAATGCCTCTCTGACGCTTCATAACGGCGAATTTGTCTATGTAATCGGGCGCGTAGGCTCCGGCAAAAGCAGCCTGCTCAAGTCGTTTTATGCCGAGATACCGATGCGTAAGGGGACGGCTAAAGTCTTGGGATATAATCTTTTGAATATCAAAAAGAAAGAAATTCCCTATCTCCGTCGTAAGATGGGAATCGTTTTTCAGGATTTCCAGTTGTTGATAGACCGCACGGTGAACAAAAACCTCGAATTTGTGCTGCGGGCAACGGGCTGGAAGAAAAAAGACGAAATCAATCGCCGTATTGAGGAAGTGCTCGAAAATGTAGGGATGCCTAACAAGGGCTACAAGATGCCCCACGAGCTGTCTGGCGGCGAACAGCAACGTGTCGCCATAGCGCGGGCGCTGCTCAACAACCCGAAACTTATCCTCGCCGACGAGCCGACAGGCAATCTCGACCCGGAAACGAGCGAGCAAATCGTCAGCCTGCTGCACGAAATATGCAAAGACGGTAAAACGGTCGTGATGTCAACCCACAACTACGGCATAGTAGAAAAGTTTCCGGCGCGTGTCGTCAAATGCGACCAGGGTGTGCTGAAGGCGTTCAAAGGACGCGACGATACGCTGATAAGGAATTTGCGCCAATAAAAATGATTTGTATTCAACTAATAATCAGTAATATATATGAAAATTCTTAAATTTGGAGGAACATCGGTAGGCTCAGCTCAACGCATCAAAGACGTGGCAAGACTCATTTGCGACGGGCAGCAGAAAATCGTTGTATTGTCAGCTATGTCGGGCACTACCAATACGCTCGTCGAGATTTCCGATTATCTCTACAAGAAAAATCCCGATGGGGCAACCGAAGTAACTAATCGCCTCGAACACAAATACATCGGCATCGTAAAAGAGCTGTATGCTTCGGCAGATTATCGCCAGCAAGCCAAACAGATTATCAGACAGCGGTTTGACTATATCCGCACGTTTATGAAAGACCTGTTCACACTGTTCGAGGAGAAAGAAATCCTTGCGCAGGGCGAATTGCTGTCAACCAATATGATGCATCTTTATCTGCTTGAACAGGGCGTGAATACGGCATTGCTGCCTGCGCTCGAATTTATGCGTACAGACAAGAATGCTGAGCCTGACACGGCTTATATCAAAACGCATCTCGACAAGCTGTTGCAGACGAATAAGGATGCGGAAATATATATCACTCAGGGATTTATCTGCCGCAACGCTTATGGCGAAGTCGATAATCTGCTGCGTGGCGGGAGCGACTATACAGCCTCGCTCATCGGCGCCGCCGTCAAAGCCGAAGAGATACAGATCTGGACGGATATCGACGGGATGCACAACAACGACCCGCGTTTTGTCGAGAAAACTTCGCCCGTGCGCCGCCTGCATTTCGACGAGGCAGCCGAGCTGGCATATTTCGGGGCGAAAATCCTGCATCCGACCTGCATCCTGCCCGCCAAACTTGCCAATATCCCTGTGCGACTGCTGAATACGATGCAGCCCGAAGCCGCCGGTACCACCATCTCGAACGAGACCGAGCGCGGTAAAATCAAAGCCGTCGCCGCCAAAGACAATATCACATCCATCAAAATCAAGAGCGGACGTATGCTGCTCGCTACCGGATTTATGCGTAAAGTATTTGAGATTTTTGAGAACAACAAAACGCCTATCGACATGGTAACTACCTCAGAAGTAGGCGTTTCGGTAACGATTGATAACTGCAAGTATCTCGAAGAAATCATCAACGAACTGAAAAAATACGGCACCGTAACGGTCGATAAGGATTTGGTCATCGTCTGCGTGGTCGGCGATCTCGAATGGGACAACGTCGGGTTTGAGGCAAAAATAATTTATGCGCTCAAAGACATCCCTGTGCGTATGATTTCGTATGGCGGAAGCAACTACAACGTCTCGCTGCTCATCAAAGCCGCCGACAAGAAACGCGCCTTGCAAGCCTTGAGTGAAAAGCTGTTTCTGGAAAATTAAAGCCTTAAAATGAAAAAAATAAGAAATAAAAAATAAAAATTAGCAAAATGATATTTCCGATAGAAAAATTCAGGCAGATAGAGACGCCGTTTTATTATTATGACATTGATTTACTGCGCCGTACGCTTAAGGAACTGCGTACCGAAACCGATCGCTACGGCTATCACGAGCATTTTGCCGTCAAAGCCAACGCCAATCCGCGCATACTTGCGGAGATAGCGAACTGTGGTTTTGGCGCCGATTGCGTGAGCGGAGGCGAGATACGAGCCGCGCTCGACGCAGGTTTTCCTGCAGAAAAAATCGTATTCGCAGGCGTCGGTAAAGCCGATTGGGAAATCAACCTCGGTCTCGATAACAACATCGCCTGTTTCAATGTTGAATCACTGCCAGAAATGCTTGTAATCAACGAGTTGGCAGCGATAAAAGGCAAAAAGGCGACCATTGCGCTGCGCATCAATCCCGACATTGACGCCCATACGCACGAAAAAATTACGACCGGAAAAAGCGAAAACAAATTCGGCATCAACATCAGCCTCCTGCCCGAAGTATGCGCCGCGTTGAAAGGATTGCCCAACCTGCGCTTCTCAGGCATCCATTTTCATATCGGCTCTCAGATTACCGACCTCTACGTTTTCGGCAATCTTTGCAATAAGGCTAATGTGTTGATGGATAGCATCGAAGCTCTCGGACTCGAAATCAAAACGCTGAATTTTGGCGGCGGTCTTGGCATTGATTACGTCAATCCTGACGAACATCCGGTGCCCGATTTCAAAAATTTCTTTGCTATGTTTCGCGAACTTGTCAAGCAACGCGCCGGACAGCAAGTGCATTTTGAGCTTGGACGCGCTGTCGTCGCACAATGCGGCTCGCTGATTTCCAAAGTGTTATATATGAAACAGGGCGAAATAAAGAAATTTGCCGTCCTTGATGCGGGCTTCACCGAACTGATACGTCCGGCGATGTACGACGCTTATCATAGGATAGAAAACCTGACAAGCGATAGAGCGACAGACGTTTATGAGGTCGTAGGACCGATATGCGAATCATCCGACGTTTTCGGACGCGAAGTGCAGCTCAACGAAGTCAGCCGCGGCGATCTCGTAGCCTTGCGCTCAGCCGGTGCTTACGGCGAAGTGATGGCGTCGCAATACAACTGCCGCACCCTGCCAAAAGCCTGTTTTTCGGAATAAATTTTAGCCGGAATAAAAATAAATGAGAAATAATGCGTTGATTAGCAGCGAAATGGCGGAAAGAGGGGGATTCGAACCCCCGGTACAGAAACCCGTACGACAGTTTAGCAAACTGTTGGTTTAAGCCACTCACCCATCTTTCCGAAATGGAATCGCTTAAAAGCGGCGCAAAGGTAATCTAAATTTTTTATTCTGCAAATTTTTTGTTCAATGAATTTTTCGTAAGTTTGTACGATTTTATACCTGACATTAATTTTATGTACAGAACAAATACATGTGGAGAATTGCGTTTGTCCAATGAGGGACAGACAGTTACGCTTGCCGGATGGGTACAGAAGGCACGCAAAATGGGCGGAATGACTTTTGTCGATATCCGCGACAGATATGGCGTTACGCAGCTCGTTTTTAACGAAGAAATTGACGCGGCGCTGTGCGAACAGGCTAATAAGCTCGGTCGCGAGTTTGTCATCCGCGCTACCGGAACGGTAAAAGAACGTTCGAGTAAGAATAAAAACATCCCGACTGGCGATATTGAAATCATTGTCAGCCGTTTAGAGGTGCTTAATGCAGCGCTCACGCCGCCGTTTACCATCGAAGACGAGACCGACGGCGGCGACGACCTGAGGATGAAATATCGCTATCTTGACCTTCGCCGAGCCGTCGTACGTGCCAATCTCGAACTGCGCCATAAGATGGCATTTGAGACGCGCCGCTACCTGAGTGATCAGGGTTTTCTCGAAGTCGAGACGCCCGTACTTGTCAATTCGACGCCCGAAGGCGCCCGCGATTTCGTTGTCCCCTCGCGTATGAATCAGGGTCAGTTTTATGCCCTGCCGCAGTCGCCCCAGACGCTCAAACAGCTGCTGATGGTATCGGGCTTCGACCGCTACTTCCAGATAGTCAAGTGTTTTCGCGACGAAGACCTGCGTGCCGACCGCCAGCCCGAATTTACGCAAATCGACTGTGAGATGAGTTTTGTCGAGCAGGAAGATGTGCTGCAAACTTTCGAGGGAATGACTAAATATCTGTTTAAAAGCATATTAGATATAGATATTAAAGACTCTTTCCCCCGTTTGAGCTGGCACGACGCGATGAAATATTATGGCTCCGACAAGCCCGATATGCGTTTTGATATGCGCTTTGTCGAACTGATGGACGTGCTGAAAGGCTACGGTTTTTCCGTTTTCGACGAGGCTGCTTATATTGGCGGCATTTGTGCCAAAGGAGCGGCGACCTGCACACGCAAGCAACTCGACGAATTGACTGATTTTGTGAAACGTCCTCAGATTGGGGCTAAAGGTCTGGTTTATGCGCGAATAGAAGACGATGGCAATGTCAAATCGAGCGTGGATAAATTTTACTCGCAGGACGTTCTGCAAAAGTTAAAAACTGCGTTCGGTGCTAACACCGGCGATTTGCTGCTCATACTGTCGGGCGATAATCCCAATAAAACACGTAAACAGCTGAGCGAATTGCGTTTAGAGATGGGTAACAGGCTTGGATTGCGCGATAAAAATAAATTTGCCTGCCTCTGGGTAGTCGATTTTCCCTTGCTTGAATGGGATGAAGAAACACAGCGCTATTACGCTATGCACCACCCGTTTACCTCACCTAAACCCGAAGATATCCCGTTGCTCGACAGCGCTCCGGGCGATGTACGCGCCAATGCCTACGATATGGTAATCAACGGCGTTGAGATTGGCGGCGGATCCATACGTATCCACGATAGCGCCCTGCAAAACAAGATGTTCCGACTGTTGGGTTTTACCGACGAACAGGCGCAGGCTCGTTTCGGCTTCCTGATGAACGCATTCCGCTATGGAGCGCCGCCTCACGGTGGAATTGCTTATGGATTAGACCGTTTCGTGTCGCTGTTTGCCGGACTTGACTCCATACGCGACTGTATCGCTTTTCCGAAAAATAATTCCGGACGCGACGTGATGCTTGATGCGCCATCAGTGCTTGATGATGAGCAGCTTAAGGAGTTGGGAATTGCAGTAGTGAATAGCGAGTTGTAACAGGTGCACGGTACACGAGAAATTCAGTCGTGCACCAAAAATACCCTGCACCGTGCACCAAAAAAAAATAATATGATTCAAATAAGTGATATTCTGAAAGAAATTGAGCGGATAGCGCCGTTGTCGTTGCAGGAAGGCTTCGACAATGCCGGCTTACAGGTCGGCGATGTCAATCGTACTGCTACGGGCGCCGTTTTATGTCTCGACGTTACGGAAGGCGTTATAGACGAGGCTATTAGTGCAGGCTGTAATCTTATTATTTCGCATCATCCGCTGATATTCAAGCCATTGAAATCGCTGAGTGGCAATACTTACATAGAACGATGTGTAATGAAAGCCTGTCGCAACGAAATCGTTATTTACTCGGCGCATACCAATCTCGACAACGCAACCGAAGGTGTGAATTACAAACTTGCTTCACTGCTCAACCTGCAAAACATCAGTATCCTCAGTCCTCAAAAAGGTAAATTACTAAAACTTAGCACATTCGTTCCTGTGTCGTCGGCTGAAACGGTCAGGATAGCGCTGTTCGATGCCGGAGCAGGCAATATCGGCAATTACGATATGTGCAGTTTCAACACGCAGGGAACGGGCACGTTTCGTCCGTCCGAAAAAACCAATCCTTATTGCGGCGTAGCGGGCGAACTGCATCACGAAGACGAGGTGCGTATCGAAACCATTCTGCCGTCGTTTCTGAAAGCGGCGGTTACGCGCGCGCTGCTCTCCGCACATCCTTACGAAGAGCCTGCGTTCGACTTTTATCCGCTCGACAACGTTTGGAACCAAGTCGGTTCGGGAATAGCAGGTGAGCTTGAGCAAGCCGAAGATGAGCTGTCTTTCTTGCAGAAAATCAAAAACATACTCAATGTCGCGAGTGTCCGACATTCGGCATTGACAGGTCGCACTGTTCGCAAAATAGCTATATGCGGTGGCAGCGGTGCGTTCCTCATTCCCGAAACCATCGCCTGCGGAGCCGATATTTTTATTACCGGCGAAGCTAAATACAATGATTTTCTGGATGTTGAAGACAAAATCCTCTTGGCTGTTGTAGGGCATTACGAAAGCGAAATATGCACAAAAGAACTTTTTTATGACATATTATCAAAAAAATTTCCTACCTTTGCAGTCCAAATTTCAAATACAGATAACCCGGTAAAATATTTATGACAAATGGCTAAAAAGAAAGAAGTTGTTGAAAAAGAATACACAGTCGAAGAACGGCTGAAATCGCTTTATCAGTTGCAAGTCATTATGACTGACATTGATAAGATCAAAACACTGCGCGGTGAACTGCCGCTCGAAGTGTCGGACCTCGAAGACGAAATAGCCGGTCTGGAGACTCGTGTTCAGAATTATAAAGCTGATATTGAGGCAAATAGAGAAAATGTTGCCGTTCAGGAAGCGAAAATTCAGGAAGCGGACAGTCTGGTTCAAAGATACACGACGCAATTAGACAATGTGCGCAACAACCGCGAGTTTGATAATCTGTCGAAAGAGATTGAATTTCAGGGTCTTGAGCGTCAGCTTGCCGAAAAAAAGAAAACAGAATTTGAGCTTGTAGTCAAAACCCGCAATGAAGAAATCAAGCAGTGTAAAGAAATCCTTGACGGGCGCAAGGGCGATTTGGAGCAGAAGAAGAACGAGCTGGAAGAAATCAAATCGGAGACGAGGCTCGAAGAGGAAAAACTGCGCGACAAAGCCAAAAAACTTGAGGATGCCATCGAGCCGCGCTTGCTGGCTGCTTTCAAACGTATTCGCAAGGGCGCACGCAACGGTCTGGCTGTCGTCGATATACAGCGCGATGCTTGCGGCGGCTGCTTTAACAAAATTCCGCCTCAAAAGCAGATGGACATCAAACTGCGCAAGAAAATCATCGTCTGCGAATACTGTGGGCGCATTATGATTGACCCCGATATGACGACAACATCCAAGAAATAAGACAGTTTTGCTCCGTAGATTGCAGGATTTTATCGAACGGCGGCACCTGCTCAAGCCTGAAGGCGAGGTGGTCGTCGGCGTCAGTGGCGGAGCGGATTCTGTTGCCTTGCTTAACTTGCTGATACTTAGTGGATACAAATGTGTTGCGGCACATTGTAATTTCCATTTGCGCGGCGAAGAGTCGGACGGCGACGAAGAATTTGTTCGCCGTACAGCCGAAAAACTGCAAATCCCGTTTTACAAAACTGATTTTGACACAGTCGCTTACGCTAAAAGCAGGCGGATGTCTGTCGAGATGGCTGCCCGTGAACTCCGGTACGAATGGTTTGAAAACCTGCGTCAAGAGCGTAAGGCTCAGGCTATTGCAGTAGCGCACCACCGCGACGACAGCATCGAGACAGTGCTCTTGAATCTTATCCGTGGCACCGGAATACGGGGACTGACAGGCATAAATCCGGTTAACGGATTTGTTGTCAGACCGTTAATTCCGTTCAGCAAAAACGAAATAATCCAATGGCTTGACGATAATCATCTGACTTACAGGACAGATAGCAGCAATCTGTCGGACAACTACGACCGTAATTTCATTCGCATCCACTTGTTGCCCTTGATGACGCAGCTTAATCCATCTGTTAATGAGGCTGTTATCCGCACGGCAGAAAATCTTGCCGGTGCAGAGCTGCTTTTTAATCAGGCAATTAATATAGAACGCGCGCGCGTGATGACTTCGGCTGAAACTGTTAATATTGAGCGACTTAAGCAGTCATCAGCTCCGCAAACAGTTCTCTATGAGCTGCTGCGCCCTTATGGATTCAACCGTACTACGGCAGAGGCTATTGCTAACGCTCTCGACGGCGCAACGGGAAAAATATTCTATGCCGCAGAAACCGGTTACAGGATAGTTAAAGATCGTGAAAATCTGATTATTATGCCTCCCGAACAAACTGATGAAACATTTTTTTCGCTCAACGATAGCGACCAACTTGCAGAACCGATAAGGCTCAGTACCGAAAAGCGGCAAATCACCGCCAATTTCAGCATCGGCAAAGAAAAAACTACGGCATATTTGGATTACAGCAAGTTGACTTTCCCGCTGACATTGCGCAGATGGCGACGCGGCGACCGCTTTGTACCGTTCGGAATGAAAGGCGGCAAAAAACTGAGCGATTACTTTAATGATCATAAATACAGCAAATTGCGCAAGGAACAAACTTGGTTGCTCTGCAATGGCGACGATATCATCTGGATTGTCGGCGAGCGTATTGATGAACGTTATAAAATCGAAAAAAAATCTAAAATCGCTTTTATTGTAAAATTTTTAGCTTAATAAATGCTTGCCGAATGAAAAAGAGTTTGTAACTTTGCACCGTCTTAATTCACACAGACAGGCAATCAACGCCGCCGATGTGAACAAACAATCCGTTTTACTTGATTAGAAATCAATTAATTAATAACTAAGCGAATACGCAGAATATTTATTCTTGCCAACATTTACGGTATGATACTACTGCGGCGTATTTGCAGATTTTAAAAAATTATATGCAGAAATACAACATTATTGAACTTAATGAAAAACAACTCCCTGAATTAGAGGTTATTGCGGGAGAGTTAGGAATCAAACGCGGCAAGTCTGACGACAAACAGGATTTGATATACAAAATCCTTGACGAGCAGGCTGTGTCGTATGCCGGACTTCAGGTCGAAAGAGACAAGGAAAAAGAAGCCCGCAAGTTGGAAAACAAAAAACGCGGACGGAAGCAGAAAACCACGCCAACGGCTCAAGCCACTCCGACACCAAGCGCGGAACAGCCTGTCGCACAGCCATCTGCGCCGAAAGCGAAACCTGCGCCTGCGCCCGCCGTCGCTCCTGAAGTCAAGCCTGTAGAAGCCGCTCCGGTTGCGCCTGTCGCCGAAGAGCCGCCGGTCAAACGACGTGGGCGTCCGCGCAAAAAGATGGAAGCCGGAACCGAACTTGTAGCTTCGGTAACGTCGGAAACGGCAAAGGGAAAAGCAGCTCAGGCAGAACATCACGACAATGTGAAACAGCCCGAACAGAAACAGGCAGAACAGGCGCTGCAGGAAATCATCAAACCGGCAGCTCAACCGAAATTATTTGATAATGAGCCTCCTGTGTCTGATGAACTCCGTTTGCTGGACGATATCGAACCCTTGCAGGAAGAGGAATCAGCAGTTGAAACACCTCAGACGAAAGCACAGCAGGAACAAGCCGCAAAAGATGAGTCTAAACGCTTGATATTTAGACATTCAAATTCGACCAATTCTGTTCTTGCCGATGTCTTGCCGCTTCAACCGTCGCAACCCAAACAGGCTGAAAAACAACCTGCCGCGCCTCAACAGCAGCCGAAAAGCAATCAGCATCAGCAGCCGAAAAGCAGTGCAGCGCAGCCTCAACAGCCGCCACAGCCGACTTACGACTTTGAAGGTATCCTGAACGGCTCCGGCGTCCTCGAAATCATACAGGACGGCTACGGTTTTCTCCGTTCGTCGGACTACAACTACCTCTCGTCGCCTGATGATATCTACGTCTCGCAGTCGCAAATCAAACTGTTCGGGCTTAAGACGGGCGATGTCGTTGAAGGACCGATACGTCCTCCGAAAGAAGGCGAGAAATATTTCCCGCTCGTCAAGGTGGATCGCATCAACGGACGTAACCCCGAAGATGTGCGCGACCGCGTGCCGTTCGACCATCTGACGCCGCTGTTTCCCAACGAGAAATTTATGCTTACCAAACGCACTTCAAATAAAATCTTCGATAAGATTGCGGTGCGCGTAGTTGACCTGTTCTCGCCAATAGGCAAAGGGCAGCGCGGACTTATAGTCGCTCAGCCTAAAACGGGTAAGACGATGTTACTCAAGGATATAGCCAATGCTATTGCCATCAATCATCCCGAAGTTTATATGATTGTGCTGCTGATAGACGAGCGTCCCGAAGAAGTAACGGATATGGCGCGAAGCGTTGATGCTGAGGTTATTGCATCGACTTTCGACGAACCGGCAGACCGCCACGTCAAGATAGCCGACATCGTGCTGAACAAAGCCAAACGAATGGTTGAATGTGGACACGACGTCGTTATCCTTCTTGACTCGATAACACGTCTCGCACGTGCCTATAACACTGTTCAGCCCGCTTCGGGCAAGGTGCTGTCGGGTGGCGTTGATGCCAATGCGCTCCAGAAACCGAAACGTTTCTTCGGTGCGGCGCGTAATATCGAAAACGGCGGCAGTTTGACGATCCTTGCTACGGCGCTGACGGAAACCGGCTCGAAGATGGATGACGTTATCTTTGAGGAATTTAAGGGTACCGGTAATATGGAATTGCAGCTCGACCGCAAGCTGTCGAACAAGCGCATTTATCCGGCTGTCGATATCGTTGCTTCAAGTACACGTCGCGACGATTTGCTTCAGAATGAGACAATTATCAATCGTATGTGGATACTTCGCAAGTATCTCTCGGATATGAATTCGCTCGAAGCAATGGAGTTTGTCAAGAAACAGATGGAAGTTACGACCGACAACTTCGAGTTTCTTACATCTATGAACGGTTAATCCCAAAGAACAGGATTAATCTTTCGCAGCAGCCATTTCGAGAGCAGTTGAAGTTACATAATACTTTGCTATCATATTGGGCGTTTCCCATTCGGGTAAACGCCCTTTTTTCAGGTAGTTGAGGAAATTTTCCGTTACCTGTCCGAAATGCGCCTCGTGTCCGTTGCGGAACGAATCCGGTATGTAAATACGCCACAAGCGGTCGGAAATGCGTTTTATGCCGATGCCGCTGTACTTTTCCGACAGAAGGGCGACCGCCTTGCCGAGCGACTGTTCAAAAGCCTCAGCATCAACGCTATCATCCACTTTTACAGATAATTCGGGGATATAATTTTGTGCTTTCCCCTGTTCTATAATGAGTTGCGACTTCGTGCCGCGCATAACGGAATAGTGCGTATCGCCTCCGCCTTCGGGATATGTGTAGTTCCAAAAGACTGATACACCGGCATATACGCCCTTAATCCTGTAAATTATATAGCCGTTGGCGTTGACAAAAAGAGTATCGTTGCGGACAGATGGCATCAAAAATTCGGGGAACTCGTCAAGCCCCGTAACCTGCCGAAATTCCTGATGCGAAACGGGCGTAGCGCTGTGTCCGGCGTCAACAATCTCTATATCATTCTTATAATCAATGATTTGATTGGGGAAACATTCCCATTGAACGAGGTCAACAAGATGAGTTGTAACATCGACAATCCCTTCGCCCTGCTGTTTGGTGTCGAAAAACCACGCAGGACGGATGAGCGGCACTCCTGATACGGTTTTGAAAAAATGATGTACGCTTTCCTTTATGACGGCAGGCTCTTCAGGCGTTCCCTGCGTCTGTTCTCCGTAAATATCAGGGATTTGCGACAGTTCGCGCTGAAGTATGGTCGCAATCTCAAAACGTTCTGTCATAATGTCATACAGCAGGACGCCGTTCGATTCAGCTATCTCGAAACACGATTTCAACAGCTCGAAGCCTTTAGTGTCAATAGCCATCGGCTTGTCTGCCAGCACATTGATACCTGCTGAAACAGCCGCATAAATGTAGTCGGTTTTTTTGCCGTTGTTGCCCGACGTTACCATCACATTGCCACGCTTATCGGCAAGCATCTTTGCAAGGAAATCATCGCCGGTGTAAACTACTTCGTTCCAGTGAGTTGGCGACTCCTGACGGTTGTTGTAGGCTTCGATTCTTTTCAGATGTTCGCGCAAATCGTCGCCTTCGTGAGCATAAACGTAAACCGTGTTACTCACCTGAGGATAAGCGCTTTTCTGCACGAGTGCCGCGTGAAAATGACCCGGGTCAAGCGTAATCAGGCGCACTTCATCCGTGTTGTTTGTTGTGTTACAGGAACTTAACATACATACTGTCGTTAAAATCATTAATCCGTATTTCATTTCTTTATCTTTATAAGTTTGTAAATGTGCTTAATATCCATTATTTTGCAAGTTTTTTTCTGCCGCAGACTGTCAGAAATTGGCAATAGCTGCATGATGTTTCATCAGCCGCCTGCACGAAGGGAACAGCCGGGTCGAAAATCTCATCCAAACACTTACGGAACTGATTTTTAAACTCATCGGCGATATTCGCAAAGTCTGTTACAGGGGTATTGTCAATGTAAATAGCCGGATCAAAGTCGTCGCTGAAAATATCACGCAAATAATAGATAAGCGGTTGAATATTAAGATTATTAGCGTCGCTGTACATCATAGAATATGCGAAAATCTGGAAGACGTTGCCCGGGCGGTTTTTTTCCGTGCGGTCGAACAGCATTTCCGGCGATTTTATTTTTGACGAATGGCTACCGGTCTTAAAATCAATTATTCGCGTGGTGCCCGACACCTCGTCAATCCTGTCAATATACCCTTTGAAGTTCACTTTTTTGCCGTCCGTCAGCTCAAAAGTGCGTTTTATCTCCTGTTCAGAGGCGACATAGCGGAAAGGCGTCAACGCGATATCGCGTTTCAGCAGTTGTTTTGCATATTTGCGGATGAGTTCGGCAGTCAGATAGTGCTGACCTGTAAGCTGTTGCATTTTACCTGTGTGAAAAAATGCTTCGTCGAACGCACGATTGATGACAGCGGTGAGATTGCTGTCCTGAGCAGCGAGCTTGAGAATATCGGCAGTTACTTGTGTTCCACACATTCGACTGTATATCAGCTCCATAACCTTGTGGAAGATGTTGCCAAATTCGCGTTCCTGAATAGTTTCCGCGACCTCGTCTTCTTCCCTGATGCCTTCGACAAAAGTAAAATAAAAGCTTAAAGGACAGTTGAGATATTTATTTATTGCGCTGGCTGACAATGCTTTGCCATTCTCACGCCAATACTCAGCCATCTTTGCCATTATTTTGTCGGATTTTTCGACGTTCCAGTCTGCCGGTTTCGACGATGCAATATCGCAAACGACTAATTTATCGCTTATTGGCGCTTTGTAGTGGTATCGCAACTGGTGAACATAGCGGCTTACTTCGCCCGACCGAATACCTGTATTTCGCGTGTCGTATAGCATTGTAACCTGTTGCGCTCTCGAAATCATGCGATAGAAATGATACGCGCGTATGCTGTCGCGGTATTCGTAGGTCGGCAGGTCGAAGCCCTTGCGTAAGTTGTATGGAATGAACGAGTTATCCGATTTGGCGGGCGGGAAAATGTTTTCGTTTGCCGACAGGATTATCACGTTGTCGAAATCCAGCACCCGCGTTTCGAGTACTCCCATAATTTGCAGTCCCGACAGTGGCTCGCCGTAAAATGGGATTGTGATGGCTTCGGTGATGCGCTTCAGCAGGCGATGATAGGTGTCAACCGTCATTTCGATGCCCTCTTCGCGTATCATATCTTTCATTCGGTTAAGCGTCGTAATGTAGTGATATATAAACTCTTGCTCAATTTCGCTGATGCTTTCGTGCGATGTTTCGCCTGTCTCGTTTTTGAGTTCCGAAATCCTGTTTTCCAGCATCTGCAGAATTTCAATCAGATAGTCGGAGATGCCGTTAATATTGTTTACCGTCGAAAAAATCAGCTTCGTCAGGTCGTCGCCCACTAAATCTTTAGCGTTGATATACACTTTGTTATGCTTGTTGATGTCTTTTATTACCGATGATGTATCTTTGCAAATCATCTTGATATACTGATGGTTAAGCAGAGTGAGCGTTTCGCGGTGATAAAATGAACATTGCCCGTCGGCGATGCGTATATTTTTGTGTAACTGCAAAATGGTATCAACGAAAGAGGCGACCGGAGAGCCGTATAGAGGATAACCGAGCGTAACGTTGATGCGTCCGATTTCGTTTGGAATGGAATGAAGCGTCGGGATCAGCAATTTCTCGTCGGGAAGCACTATTGCAGTACGCAAAGCCTCCTCGTCGTCCATTATCAGTCTGCCGTTTAACATATTGTGTAGCAGCGAATAAAGTTGTTTTGTCTGCCCGATGCGCGAGGGCACTCCGATGACTTCGGTGCGTGGCAAGGTGAAATTTTCGACGGGCAACTTCAATTGCGACGGGAAGCGCGACTGGTTGTCTTTCGCGAACGCTGCCGCCTTGTTGTAGCCGTCGTTTATCAGCGGCGAAGAGTAATCCCAGTAGAAGTCAGCAACGCCTTGGTTTTTAAGCATTAACAGTAGCTTTTTCTCGACTGTCGAGAGTGCGTTCAGTCCGACAAAAACTATCCTGCTGTATGGAAAATCTATTTGTCCGCTGCGCTCCGCACGTTCGATTATTTCTCTGAAAATCATACCTTCATAGCCAATGCCTTCTGCCGCAAGCGTTTCGCGAAACTCAACGTAGATCGGATAGAGTAACTTCCAGATTTTCAGGAATTGCTGACGCTGGCTGCTGTCTTTTTCAGGATTGAAGCCCGACCAGAACGAGCGTATCGCAGCCACCTGTTCGTCGCTGAGATAGCTGAAATCCTTCTCCATCTCGTGCAGCTCGGTGATGTTTGTAAATAATTGCCGTGCATCGACAAGATGCTTGTCAACTTCATCAAAATCAGCGATTAACGTGTCGCCCCAAAAGACAAAATCGTCAAACGTCTCGTCAGGATTGCTGTGTTTTCGATAGATAGCGAACAGCTTGAACAGCATTTTGATACGGTCGGCAGGCTGCTTGTCGCTCAACTGCATAAAAAGTTCGTTAATCGTCAGAACCACAGGCGCAAAGACAGGCTTCTTGGCAGCGTGCGAAAGGTGTTTTCGGAAAAACAACCCCGCCCGTCTATTGGGGAAAACGAACGCGATATGCTGTACATCCGTTCCGTATTGCCCGTAAAACAGCTCTGCCACTTGTTGCAGGAAAGGTTTCATATTTTTTTTGCTGCAAAGTTAGTCTTAAATTGACAATTATTCGTAACTTGCGCCCCAAAAATTGAAAATACGATGAGTAAAGAAGCTATTTATGACGAAGATGACGCGGTGAAGTTCATCAGGAACTATCTGCCGCAGGATTTGAAAGCGAAGTTCAGCGACGACGACATTCTTTATGTTACCGACCTCGTTTGCGATTACTACGAAACCAGTGGCGCTCTCGGAGGCAACGAAGACGATGTGGTTGATATAGATGAAGATGCTATGATTCAGTTCGTTGAAGCTAACGCCCGTAAGGACGGAGTGATTGAGTTTGACGACGGCGAACTGGCGCATATCGTTCGCGGCGAACTTGATTATTGCGAGTCGATCCATTTATTTGAGTAATTAGAAAAAAAACATTATCTTTGCAGAAAAAATGGACGATATGGATATTAACGAGAAAGCAGGCGATTTGCTGATAGATATTGCTAAGTTGATTATCGGCAGTGTGATTTTGGCAAGTATTATTGCTGAGAATGTCAATACTATTATCTTGTTTATCGGAGGTTCTGTTTGCTCTTTTGCGTTGATCTTTTTAGGGTTTTATTTGTACAAGAAACGAAAAATGAAATAATTATGGGGTTGAGTATTTTTATATTGGTAATTACGGTTGGCGTCATCATTATAACTAATATCGTTATACGTGGTAACGAAAGGGATATCGCATCGAGCGCAAAATAATGGCTAAGTGGATTAAACTATTGTTATCGTGTGTATTGACTTGCATGTTGCTCGCTTCGTGCAAGACGTCGGCTGAAAGTGGAAGCGATGCGAGTACGGTTATCGTAGGCGGCAAAGTTGGTGCTGCTATTGCCGTAAAGATGAAGCAGTTGCGTGCAACGATTCCGGCAAGCGCGACGACCGTCGAGACTATCAATCGCGGCGAAGGCTTGAAGGCGACTATCCTCTCTTCGCAGCTTTTCGCGCCTAATTCCAACCGGCTGACCGACAGCGCTATGAGCACCTTAACAGATTTAGCTGCTGCTCTGAATGGCTATCCCGACACAAATATCAGGATTGTAGCGCATACGGACAAGACGGGCGAGGACGAACTGAACCGCAAACTCTCGGAACGGCGTGCGATGAGCGTAGGTAAAGCACTTACCGATAGCGGATTGGATGCCGCGCGTCTGAAATGCGAAGGGCGCGGGTTCAACGAACCGAAAGCCGACAACAGCACCCGCGAAGGTCGCGCGCTCAACCGTCGCGTCGAGATTTTTATCACTCCGTCAGCCAAAATGATTGACGAAGCACGCCGTAAACCTGCACAATAAGCTGAATAACAAGTCCGTTATTGAGATAATGATTAGC
The DNA here is from genome assembly GCA_031272455.1 of Tannerella sp. Taxonomy (GTDB): domain Bacteria; phylum Bacteroidota; class Bacteroidia; order Bacteroidales; family Tannerellaceae; genus Tannerella. The sequence continues at coordinate 52,842 of JAISTS010000033.1, forward strand.
GACGAAACGAAACTGATAAACGATGACCTGAGCCGCGCCTGCGCGACGCTGCGCAACGGCGGGCTGATACTTTATCCGACCGACACGATTTGGGGTATCGGCTGCGACGCCACGAACGCCGATGCCGTAAGTCGCGTTTACAGGCTGAAACAGCGTACCGACAACAAAGCGATGCTCGTGCTGATCGACAGCGCTGCGAAACTGAACGCTTACGTCGCCGATATCCCCGATATAGCCTGGGATCTGATTGAGGTGGCGGATAAACCCTTGACCGTCATCTATCCTAAAGCCCGAAATCTTGCTGCCGGACTGCTTGCCGAAGATGGCAGCGTCGGCATACGCATCACCGGCGAAAGCTTCTCGCACAATCTATGCGAGCGTTTTCGCAAGCCCATCGTTTCGACTTCAGCCAATGTCAGCGGCTCACCGTCGCCATCGTCGTTTTCGGAAATCAGCGAAACGATACGGCGTGGCGTCGATTACATAGTAAACTATCGCCGCGACGAGACAGTCAAATCGCGCCCGTCGGGAGTGATAAAAATCGGCGAAGGAGGTTTAATTCAGGTAATTCGCGAATGAAATGGACAAGAAAAAGCAAATAATAACCTACGTCGCGACCGATTTCGTTGTCGCTGCCGTGATATGGCTGCTGCTCAACGTGCTGCGCTATTCCGAAGTGGCGCAGTACGAAGGCTTTCCGTCGGTCGGATCCTACCTGCAATCGTGGCAGGTAGTCAAGGGGCAGATACTGATCCCGTTCTTCTGGATCGTCCTGTACTATTTTTCGGGCTATTACAACAGTCCGTTCGGCAAGTCGCGCATCGACGAGCTGTTCAGCACCTTCGTTACCGTCGCCATCGGCGTAACGTTTATCTTCTTTGTTGTCATACTCAACGATTTGCCCAAGTCGTTCGATATCTATTACACTATATATTTTGCATATTTTGCGATGCAGTTTTTCGCCACTTACGTGAGTCGCAGCATTATTACCGGTTATGCCGCCGCGAAGATTGCCCGTCGCGAATGGGCGCTCAATGTGCTGGTTATCGGCGTTGGCAGTCAGGCTGTGCGTGTGGCTGCCGAGCTGCCGAAGGTGGGATACAGGATTTTGGGCTTTGTGAGTGATGAGGCTGACGTGCAACCTGCTATCGCCGCCGCCGACATCCTCGGTACGGTTGGCGACCTGCCGCGACTTATCGGCTCGCTGACGGTCGATGAGATTGTGCTTGCGCCCGAAGCGGTGCATAATACCGACAGTATCAAGCTGTTATATTCACTCTACAAATACAAACGACCGATCAAGATCTGGGCTGAGCGCGACAATCCGTTCTATGCCGTTGACGTCCGTACTATCCACGGCATACCGCTGATTGAGGCGACGGCAAACAATTTTTCCGAAGCGGGAAAGAATATCAAATGGGCTATCGACAAGATCGTGGCGGTGCTGTTTCTGACGCTCTTTTCGCCGCTCTATGCCTATATCGCTATCGGAGTGAAGATGAGTTCAAAAGGTCCGGTTTTCTTCCGTCAGGAACGCATCGGATATATGGGGCGTCCGTTCACGATTTACAAATTCCGCACGATGTATGCCGACGCCGAGAAAAACGGTCCGCTGCTGACCGAAAAAGACGACCCGCGCGTAACGAAGTTCGGACGATTCCTGCGCAAATACCGCCTCGACGAGATACCGCAGTTCTGGAATATCCTCGCAGGCGATATGAGCCTCGTCGGTCCGCGACCCGAACAGCGTTACTACATCGACCGGATAGTGCTCAAAGCGCCATATTATTACCTGCTTCACAACGTCCGCCCGGGTATCACTTCGTGGGGGATGGTGAAGTATGGCTATGCCGACACGGTTGACAAGATGATCGAGCGCCTCAACTACGATATGATGTATTACAAAAATATGTCGCTCACGCTCGATATTACAATAATGATTTATACCGTCAAGATTGTGCTGACGGGCAAAGGTGTTTAGATGATGGAAGAAGAGACGAAAAAAAACTGGTTTGTGAGGTTTCTGCTATGGCGGGAGAAGCATATCCGCGAGCGTACATTTGTGCTGATAGTGAGTTTTCTTGTCGGCATCTGCGCCGCCATCGCCGCCATCCTGCTCAAATATCTTATCCACGCCATACAGGGATTGCTGATGGTCAACTCGGCGGAAGGCGTCAACTACCTGCTGCTCGTTTATCCCGTTGCGGGAATACTGCTTGCCGGACTGTTTGTCCGTTATATCGTGCGCGACGACATCAGCCACGGCGTAACGAAAATCCTCTACGCCATCTCGCAGCGCAAGAGCCGTATCAAGGTGCACAACGTCTGGTCGTCGCTCGCCGCAAGCTCCGTAACGATCGGGTTCGGCGGCTCGGTCGGGGCAGAAGCGCCAATCGTGCTGACGGGCGCCGCCATAGGCTCGAACCTCGGACGTCTGTTTCGCCTCGAACAGAAAACGCTGATGCTGCTCGTCGGCTGCGGAGCGGCAGGCGCTGTGGCGGGCATCTTCAAGGCGCCTATCGCAGGGCTGGTCTTTGTCATCGAAGTGCTGATGCTCGACCTGACGCTCACCTCCGTGCTGCCGCTGCTTATCTCGTCGGTTACGGCGGCGACGATGTCGTATATCTTTATGGGCACCGAAGCGATGTTCAAATTCTCGCAGACCGAGCCTTTCGTCATCGAACGCATTCCCTACGTGCTGCTGCTCGGTATCTTTTGCGGACTGGTCTCGCTCTATTTCACCCGCTCGATGAACAGCATCGAAGACGTTTTCCGCAAATTCACCAACCCGTGGAAGAAATTCCTGCTCGGCGCCATAATGCTGAGTATCCTGATATTTATCTTCCCGCCGCTCTATGGCGAAGGTTACAACACGATAGAGGCGCTGCTCGACGGACGTTACGATTTTATGCTCACTAACAGCATCTTCGGAGTCTTTGAAGGCAACTACTGGGGCATCATTATCTTCCTCACGCTGATACTGCTCACCAAAGTCTTTGCGTCGAGCGCAACCAACGGCGGCGGCGGATGCGGCGGTATATTTGCGCCCAGCCTCTACCTCGGCTGTATCGCCGGCTTCGTCTTCTCGCACGTATCCAACTATTTCGATATATCAATGTATCTGCCCGAAAAAAACTTCGCATTGCTCGGAATGGCTGGCGTGATGTCGGGCGTGATGCACGCGCCGCTGACCGGCGTCTTCCTTATTGCCGAGCTGACCGGCGGCTACGACCTCTTCCTCCCGCTGATGATAGTCTCGATCAGTTCATATACACTGATAATAATGTTCGAGCCGCACAGTATCTATTCGATGCGCCTTGCGAAAAAAGGCGAACTGCTCACACATCACAAAGATAAAGCCGTGCTGACGCTGCTCAAAATCGACAAGGTGATAGAGACCGACTTCATCGTACTGCATCCCTCGATGACGCTTGGCGATGTGGTGCGCGACGCCATCGCCCGCTCGCCTCGCAATATGTTTCCCGTCGTCAACTCCGCCGGACAGCTTATCGGCATCGTGCTGCTCGACAATATCCGCAACATAATGTTCCGCCCCGAACTCTACGAACGGTTCAGCGTATCGCGAATAATGGTCTCGCCGCCCGAAAAAATACGCAGCGATATGCCGATGGAAAAAATAATGCAAATCTTCGACGACACAAAAGCGTGGAACCTGCCCGTTGTCGATACCGACGGACGATATATCGGCTTCGTATCCAAATCCAAAATCTTTAACTCCTATCGCGACGTGCTGGTCGAGACTTTCTCGGAAGACTGACTGACGGTGTCTGAGCCACGATTTTCGCAAGATTTATGAGATTACCCTGATCGGGAAATTTGCGTAAATCTGCGTCATTTGCGAAATTTGCGTTCAAAAAAATGGCGCAGATAAAAAACTATGCTTATCTTTGCCGGAAATAATTAAAAACATTAGTTATGGAAGTAGCAGTAGAGAAAAAACAAATTGATTGGCAGACTCCTAACGAGAATCAGCCGACTACAATAAACGATTTCAAGGAAATGGTCAGAAATAGTGAAAGTGCTCCGCATATTTCTTTCGACGAATTTTGCAAAGTAACCGATGAATGGCTAAGCAAGTAAAAATGCCCAGGCAGGTCAAACAAAGAACGATAACGATTTCTACGGAATTTGTTATGAGTTTGGCTCGTGTAAAAACCTACGGCGAAGAAATGTTCGGAAAAACCGTGAGCGACAAGTTTATACGGGATATTCGCCTTAAAATCGCATTATTGGGCAAACAGCCTGACGCAAATCCGAAAAACAGATTTATCGACAGTACCGAACGAAAAACATACCGCAATATAATTCATAAGAGTTATTGCGTCTTATATTCTGTAACGTCCTCAACCATTGATGTTATCGACATTTACCATTCATCGCGAAGCCCTGAATTTATTCAAACTCTTGAAAAATAATCTTTGTGCC